>DAIQRF010000143.1:0-6145 GCA_036786505.1 Casimicrobiaceae bacterium
CGCGTCGATCTCACCCTGGATTTCCACCATCGCGGTGCACTTGTCGAGGCAGAGGCGGTCACCGCCCGTCCACACGCCAAGCGCTGCGAAAAGAACGAAGAACAGAAATCCAAACGTGAGCAGCTTGAAAAAGATTCCCCAGCGGCGCGCGCGCCGCTGCTCTCGCAAGCCGTCGGTCGCCAACCGCTCGAGGACACGGCGTTCCCAGTTGTCTTCCATTTGGTTCCCGAATTATCGTCCGTTGGTCAAGGCACCGCTGTCGCGCCGCCGCTATCAAACCCCCCGCCGCGCGTGCGGCATTCGGTCCGGAAATCGGCGCGGATCTGCCGGAACGGTGTGGTCGACGCCCATCGATTGACACCGGCGCATATTGCGCCGGCTCCATCACCCATCTTCGGCACAAAAAACGCTGCCGTTACGCTCGCAGACTTCTACTGGCGCGAGACGCGCACCATGGCACGGGCCGGAAACGCAACGTCCGCTGCCGGGCTCGTACAGCGCGCCATGGGTAGCACACATCAAGTATAGCTTGGACTCGTCGAAAAAATCGCCGGCGTTCCAGTCCAGCTCCGTCGACTGGTGCTGACACTCGTTGATGTAGGCAAAAGGCCTGGCGCGCCAGCGCACCACGAACGCAGGCAGGCTTCCGCCCTGCCGCGTGACCTGGAATCGGACGCCGTCTCCCCCGTCGACCAGCTCCGCGCTGGCGCAGATCAGGCGTTCGCGGCCAGCCATGCGCGCAACTCCGTAACCGAATGCGCCGTCGTCAGCGGCTTCATTGCCATGAGTCCCTCGGATGGATGGGCGCCATAGGCGACAGCCAAGGCACTGACGCCCGCATTGCGCGCAAGCTCGAGGTCGTGCGTGGTATCGCCGATCATCAAGGTCTCGGCGGGCTCGACGCCGAGTCGATCCATGAGCGCCAGCAGCATGTCCGGGTGCGGCTTGGGGTAACCTTCGTCAGCGCAACGCGACGCGGCAAATCGATCCGCGATGCCGTGCTGCGCCAGCGCGCGCGCCAATCCAACGCGGGTCTTGCCGGTGGCGACCGCTAACAGAAAACCCCGGCCATCGAGCTCGTCGAGCATCTCCCGAACGCCGGCGAACAGCGGGATGGCGGCGTCGCCGGCAAGGTAATGATCCCGATAGCGCTCGGAAAATCGAGCGTGACGGTCGGGCGCCAAGGTGGGTGCGACGTGACGAATCGCGTCGCGATGTCCCAAGCCGATGACGTGGCGGGCGTCCATCTCATCGGGTGCAGGGACCCCGACGTCGAGGCATGCTTGCTGAATAGCGCCGGCAATAAGGGCGGTCGAATCGGCGAGCGTTCCATCCCAGTCGAACGCGAGCAGGCGGAAGCGGCGCGGCGGCTTAAGCATTGGCGGGCCGTATTGAATCCAGCGCCTCGAGGAAACGGCTGAGTTCCGAAGGCAGCGCCGCCTCGATCTCCACCTCGCGTTCTTCCACCGGATGCGTGAAGCCGAGTCTGCGCGCGTGCAAAAACATCCGCTTCAGGCCTTGTTTGGAAAGCATCTTGTTCCAGGCGAAATCGCCGTACTTTTCGTCGCCCGCGAGCGCGAACCCGAGATGCGTCAGGTGCACACGAATCTGGTGCGTGCGTCCGGTGTACAGCTCGGCTTCGAGCAGACTCATGGCCGGATCGATGTCGGTCCATACCCGGCGACGGTAAAACACCGTTTTCGCGGCCTGCCCGCCGACCCGCTCGACCCGCACCCGACGCTCGCCGGTGCTGGTCAGAAACTTGGTCAGCGGCAGCGTTACCTCCCGCTTGGCGTCGCGCCATTGGCCCTTGACCAGTATCTGGTAACGCTTGTCGACGCGGCCCTCGCGAAGCGCCGCATGAAGCCCGACCAGGGCGGCTCGCTTTTTGGCGACCAGCAGAACACCCGAGGTGTCCCGGTCCAGACGGTGGACAAGCTCCAGAAACTTGGCCGTCGGTCGCGCCGCGCGCATTTGCTCGATCAGACCGAAAGCCACGCCGCTCCCACCGTGCACTGCAAGGCCGGCGGGCTTGTCGACGGCGATCAATGCGTCATCCTCGTACAGGATCGGAATCGACGCCGAAAGCGGCGGCGTGTTGCGCTTGGCCGCATTCGGGACGCCGACCCGAATCGGAGGAATCCTAAGTTCGTCGCCGAGCACCAGCCGGGCGTCCGGCTTGACCCGCAGCCGGTTAACGCGCACCTCGCCGCTGCGCAGGATCCGGTAGATGTGGCTCTTCGGGACGCCTTTCAGCACCCGCAGCAGGAAATTGTCGACGCGCTGGCCGGCTCCTGCCTCGTCGACTGCAAGGCGGTTCACAGCATCCTTGCTTAAATCGTTCATTTCTTTATAATTGTCGGCAGCAGCAACGTGCGATAGCTAGCGCGTGAGTTCCGAGGCGACGGTCATCGGCCCCGCTTCCCGACCATGCGGCAGCCCCTCCAAATGGGGTAAGGCACCTAAGGCAAGCGCCTGTTGGCCCGAAAATAGGGTAACTTGGTTAAATCGGTTCACCGTCCGGATTCTGCGGCCCGGAAAAGTAACGATGTTAATGGAACAGCGCAGTCTCCGCACCGGCTTATGGCCGGACGACAAGCGGCTAGGACTTGCGGCGCGCCACTTTCATGGCGCAACGAATTCTGTACTTGGCTGCAAGACCCGGTTTCCATGAACGATGGCGACGCAGCCGCCAGACCGTTTGAGCGACAACGCGAAGAAAACGAACCAACCTCCCGAGACAGGCAATGCTCACTTTTCACTCTTCATCACGTGGTGATGACGCAGTGGCAAATGAGCAGCCGACACCGATGCCCTATCCCTGCATCCGACCCCTCGTAGCCAGGCAGCTCGCGCTGCCTGCGTGGTTTTTCTCGCCGACGCCCGCCGCCTGCTAGTCCGGCGCCCTGACGGGCGCCTTCGCTTCACCGTCCGCCTGGCCCCTGCCGATACCCGCGCCGGGGAAACAACAATGAAACGCATGCTGTTCAATGCCACTCAGGCGGAAGAACTCCGGGTGGCGATCGTCGACGGCCAGAAGCTGATCGACCTCGATATCGAGTCCGCAAGCAAGGAACAACGCAAGAGCAACATCTACAAGGCAGTCATTACGCGCGTCGAGCCCAGCCTCGAAGCCTGTTTTGTCGACTACGGCGCCGACCGCCACGGCTTTCTGCCGTTCAAGGAAATCTCGCGCGACTGTCTGCGCGAGGGCGACGGCGGCAAGAACCGCATCCAGGATCAGCTCAAGGATGGGCAGGAGCTGATCGTTCAGGTCGACAAGGACGAGCGCGGCAACAAGGGCGCGGCGCTGACCACGTATATTTCCCTCGCCGGCCGCTACCTGGTGCTGATGCCGAACAACCCTCGCGGCGGCGGCGTTTCGCGCCGGATCGAGGGCGAGGACCGCAACGAACTGCGCGACACCATCTCCCAGCTCGAGGTGCCGAGCGGCATGAGCGTGATTGCCCGGACCGCGGGCATCGGCCGTTCACTCGAAGAGCTGCAATGGGACATGAACTACCTGCTGCAACTCTGGCAGGCGATCGACGGTGCGGCCAAGACGCAATCCGGCGCGTTCCTGATCTACCAGGAATCGAGCCTGGTCATTCGCGCCATACGCGACTACTTCCATCCCGACATTGGCGAGCTCCTGATCGATACCGAGTCGATTTTCGAGCAGGCGCAGCAGTTCATGAGCCACGTCATGCCGGCCAATGTGCATGTCGTGAAACTGTACAAGGACGACGTTCCTCTGTTCTCGCGCTTCCAGATCGAACATCAGATCGAGACCGCGTACGCGCGCCAGGTGCCGCTGCCTGCGGGCGGCGCAATCGTCATCGACCACACCGAAGCGCTGGTGTCGGTCGACGTCAATTCGGCGCGAGCAACCAAGGCGGGCGACATCGAGACGACAGCGTTTAACACCAACCTCGAAGCCGCCGACGAAATCGCGCGTCAATTGCGCCTGCGCGACTTGGGCGGCTTGATCGTGATCGACTTCATCGACATGGAAAGCACCAAGAACCAGCGCGAGGTCGAGAACCGTCTGAAGGAAGCGCTCCGGTACGACCGCGCCCGTGTACAGCTCGGCAAGATTTCCCGCTTCGGGCTGATGGAGCTTTCGCGCCAGCGCCTGCGGCCGGCGCTGGCTGAATCGGCCTATATTCCCTGCCCCCGCTGTCACGGCATCGGGCACATCCGCGGCACCGAGTCGACCGCACTGCACATCCTGCGCATCCTGCAGGAAGAGGCGATGAAGGACAACACCGCACAGGTCGTCGCCCAGGTGCCGATTGACGTCGCAACTTTCCTGCTCAACGAAAAGCGGGCCGAGATTCACACCATCGAAGCCCGCTTCAAGGTCAACGTGCTGTTGGTGCCGAACACCTATCTCGAGACACCCAATTACAAGGTGCAGCGTTTACGCCACGACGATTTGAATCAGGCCGAGCCGCTGCCGCCGTCGTTCACCATGGTCGAACGGCCCGAGGAAGAAGATCCCGTCAAGCAGAGGAAGGACGAAGCCAAGGAACCGCGCCAGGAGGCGGTCGTCAAGGGCATCCCGCCGGGTCGCCCCGCGCCGATGCCGGTCGAGCGCAATGTCGAAGCACCCTCGCACGAAAACTGGCTCGCCAAGGTGCTGGGATGGTTCCGGCCGAAAGCACCGGAGCCGGCGCCGCAACCTGCAGCGGTTCGAACCGAAGCGCCGCGCGACGCGCGCGGGCGCGGACGCCAGGACCGTGACCGGCGCGGAAATCAGCGCGACGAGCGTCGCGACCCGTCGCGCGAGGGCCGAGAGGGCCATCGGGATCAGCAGCGCGAAGGGTCGAAGCCAAGGCCGCCCCAGGGCGGGGCGCAACCCGCACGGCGAGAGCGTGAGCCCAGGGACGGCCAGCGCAACGAAGCACGCAATGACGCAGGTGAGGGACCACGCGACGCGCAAAAGCAGCGTCCTCCGCGCGAACCCAGGCCGGCGCAGGAACCGCGCGCAACCGCCGACCAGGCGCCCGCCATCACCCAGCCGCAGCCAGGCGCAGTCAAGGAAGGTGAACACGGCGAAGGGGGTCGCCGTCGCCGTCGAGGTCGCGGCGGCAGGGAGCGCGGAGAACACTCTGAGCAAGGAGAGCCCCCCCGGGCATCAGCACCGCGCGGCGAGCGGGGCGATCGTCGACCCGCGGCTGCTGACGCTGCCGCTGCCGCTGCCGCTGCTGCACCCGGCACGCCGCCGGAGCAGAGGATATTGCCGTCATCCTCGATGCCGGGTCCCGCGACGATGGAGCATGGCGCGGAAAGTGAGCGGAACTCGATGAACGAAGGGTTTGATACCGCCGCGCCGGCGATCGAGCCGAGCCCAGTCGCAAGTGGGTATGAATTTCCAAGCGACGACTCCCCGCCTCCCACTCACTTCGTCGAGATCAAGCTGCCGTCAGTCGCGCCGGCCGAGGGCGAACGTCCAGCGCTACCCGAGGAGTCGACAGCCAATACCATGACCATGGCGACACCTCCGAAGGTCGAGCCTGCGCCAACGCCCGCTCCAACGCCGGTGCTGGCGGTGGCGCACCACGCGCCCGCGCTGCCCGAGATTTCGCTCGAGCTGCCGCAGAACTCCGACCTGGTGCTGGTCGAAACGATCCTTCAAAAAGCTCAAACGCCAATGGCCGCAGAGCCGGAGGTCCCGCGCCCGCGTCGGGTGCGTCCGGCTCGAGTCGAAGGCACTGAGGGTCCGCTGCAGATGGTCGAGACCGCGCATAAGGAACCCACACCACCGGGCGCATGACGCTCCGCCTTGCGGGAGTTGGTCGTAATGTCGAAGCGGGCCGCGTGCCCGCTTTTTTTCGGGACGTTGCCGCGCCCGCCTACTGCGCGCTTTGCGGGGCGAGGGCGCCCTGGATGGCGGCGAGCAAAGGCGCCGCGCCGCGCTCGACCAGATCGAGCGCGCGCTCGAAGTCTTCCGGCCTGCCGTAGTAGGGATCCGGAACGTCGCGCAACCCGAGCTCCGGCGCAAAGTCGAGGAACAACTCGAGATGGCCGCGATGATCGGCGGGCCGCAGTGATTTCAGAAAACGCAGATTCTGGCTGTCCATCGCCACGATCCACTCGAATCGTCTGAAATCATCGAGGTCGAACAGCCGCGCCCGCTGGC
>DAIQRF010000002.1:0-16160 GCA_036786505.1 Casimicrobiaceae bacterium
ACCCCCGCCAACACCGCGGCGGCGCACAAAGCCGTCAATCCCGGCACGATGCTGATCTCCGCGGTGGGACTGATCGATCCGAACGACTCGCGTTACCAGAGCGACAAGTCGCTGCTGCAAAGTGACCTGCGAGCGGATTCCAGGGGCCAGCTGGTCGAGAAAGCGTTGGGACTCTTGCTCGACACGAAGTCGCTCGCCAAGAACTACGACGTGCTCAAGGACAAGCTTTTGTCGAAGAGCGGCAGCTACATTACGGCCGTCGTCCGGGAAAGCGAGCCGCGCATGGGCAAGGATGGTTTGATGTCGATCACGACCCAGGCCGTGGTGAACGTCAAGGCGGTTCAGAAATCGCTCAACCAGATGTCCCGCGAAGAGCGCATCGAGCTTATCCGCGCCAACGGCAACCCGAAGGTATCGGTGCAGATCTCGGTGCGCGATGCCGATCAGCGGAACGCCACACCACAGACGTCGCCGGTGGCAGAAAATATCCTCAAGGAACGTATCAAGTCGTTCGGTTTTCGCACGTGGTCCGAAGGCGAAACCGGAGCGGACAAGAGCAATAAGGGCGCCGACTTTCAGGTCCAGGGCGAAGCCAAGATCAAGAAGCTCTCCGCGCGTCTCGAGGCTTCGGGCCTGACCGTGACCAAGTACGCGCTGACATCCTGGACCGTGAAGTGCATCGATCGCGAGACCGGCGAGGAGATCTACTACAACACGACCCTGCCGAAGGGCGTTGGCAGCTGGGCGAGCGAGGAGGAGGCGCTGAAGGCGATTGGCACGAAGATCGCCGACGAATTCTCGCGCGACTTTTTTCTTCAGCACGTCAGCATGACCGGACAGAAGGTCACGCTGATCGTGAAGGGCATGCCGGATGCGGCGTCGGAAGACTTGCTCGCACGCGAGCTCGTCGGACTGCCTCAAGTGATTACGGCGACGCCGCGGCCACCGGCAAGCCCGCGCAGCTATGACCTGCAGCTTGCGGGGAGCGGTGCGGTGGGCGATCTTGTCGCAATCGGCGTGCTCAAGCCGCTCAATGCGAAGCTCGGTCAGGCATGCTTCAGCCTTGGCGGCATCGCCGGCGACCAGGTGTCGGTGGTGTTCGACAAGCGCTGCGCCGATCCTTCGGTGCTATCGCGGCTGGAGACGAACCCGCCTGCCGGGCTGTACGGGGCGCCGGTGGGCCGCCAGAAAACGGTAGTGAAGAACCCGGAGACGCTGAGAAAGCTGATGATTTAAGGCTGCAAATTCTCGATCGCCGTAGGTGAGCGCAGGTGCGTCTTCTATTTGCACGGGCTGCATCGTTCTGCTACCGCGGCCAAATGAATTCGGCCCTACATCCGGACCTTTAATCGCGGTTGAGCTTCTCCACCTGCTTGACATAGTTCTGCATCGCATCGTCCTTGCTCATTCCTTTGAGCTTGGTCCATGCGTCGAACTTGGCGGCGCCGACGAAATCGAATCCGCCCGGGCGGTCGCCTGTGACATCGCCGTCAGTACTCTGCTTGTAGTACGAGTAGAGCTTCAGCAGCGTCGCGTTGTCGGGCTTCTTCTTTGCGTGTTTCGCTGCCGTGGTGGCGGCTTCGAATGTGGTCTTCAAGTCCTTCGCGGCGGCGGCCATGGTTTCTCCTGCAGGTGAGCCGTTTATCTTCGGCGCATTTCAGAAACACCGGTGCTTCCGCGCTACTTTAACGCGTCTCGCAAAGGCTGAGCAATCGGCGATCTAATTCCGCCATCGAGACATGGGCATAGGCGGCGGGGCGACGCTTTTCCGCTAAACTACGCGATCGCAATGCCCTCTTCTGCCGAAGCTCTCCTGGTTCATCAACTGGAGTGCTCGCGTCTGCTGCACCAGGAGCGCGGCGCGTCGGCGGAGCTGGCTGCCGCGCTCGATCGCGTTGCGCAGTGGCAGGCGCGGCGCCTCAACGCGACCTATTCCGATCTCGCGGCCGATCCGCGCTATGCCGAGGCGATCGCCTTTTTTCAGGGCGAGCTGTACGGTCCAGGCGACTTCAGCCAGCGCGACGCGGACTTAGCCCGCGTGGTGCCGATCATGATCCGCGTGCTGCCCGACGCCGTGGTCGAAACGGTAGCGATGGCGATGGAGCTTTCGACGCTTTCGCACGAGCTGGACCACGCTCTGATCGGCAAGCTGGACGCCAGCGTCCCATTCACGGTTGCCGCGTATTGCGACGCGTACCGTGCCTGCGACAACCTCCCCGAGCGCAGGCGACAGATCGATCTGATCGTTCGGACCGGCAGTGCGCTTGACCGCTATGTTCGCCAGCCAGTGCTCGGTCCGCTGCTTGCATTGATGCGCCATCCGGCCCGAATCGCGGGGCTCTCCGCGCTGCAGGAATTTCTGGAGCGTGGCTTTGCGAGCTTCGCCGGCATGCGCGATGCCGACGCATTTCTCGAGGCGATCAACACCCGCGAGACGGCGCTGATGGAAGCAATTTTTTCCGGTGATCGCGCGCCATTTCGTGATCCTGCACGATCCTGAGCGCTGAACACCCGGCGCAGAGCGCTACGCTTCTCCGAATAGGGTGTCGAGCTCGTCGCGGATGGCGTGCTCGATCGGCACCTTCAGCGGCGTCATCAGGAACGAAAGCTTTACGTTGAGCTCGACGTCGTTCTTGCCCACTCGCATCTGTCCGGAGAGGCCCGGCCGCTGAAACGAAACATTGTCGCCGTCCCAGGTGCATTGCAGACCGAATCGCTGGTGAAGATCCTTGGCGATCTTCTGCGCAGCCGCTTTGGCGTGTCTGTGCTCGAGCTTGTGCCGGCGTTGAATCGAGATCGTGGGCATGATGGGCCTTGCGAGAACGTCGCCGAAGTATAGCGAAGCCCGGGCGCGGTGGCCGCGTCGCGATGTCGTGGACTATTTCAAGGCCCACCTGGCGACACCGGGTCTCGCGCTGTATCGGCAGTTCAGGGGCGACGCGTGGGCCGACGTCAGCGCGAAGGCACGGCGTCGACCGAGGCAAGCAAAGCGCGGGATTGACACCGGCCGCGCGCCGCGCTTAGGATTCAAACAAACGTTTAAGTGATTTTGGTTCGCGCCCGGCATTTCGGGGCAGGGGGAACAGGTTCGTGGCAGGAAAAATCATCCCGTTTGATGCGCGGCGAAGCTCCGTCGCAACCAAGGAAAAAATCCTCGATTGCGCCGAAGAACTGTTCATGGAGCACGGCTTCGAGTCGACGTCGCTGCGCCAGATCACTTCGGCCGCGGCCGTCAACCTTGCCGCGGTGAACTACCATTTCGGAAGCAAGGAAGACCTGTTTCAGGCCGTGCTCACGCGGCGACTCGATCCGATGAACCAGGAGCGTGTCGCGCTGCTGACTCGATTCGAACGCGAGGCCGCCCCGCGTGCGCTTTCCTGCGAGCGGATTCTTGCCGCGATGTTCATCCCCGCGCTGAAGCTTGCGCGCGATCCTGAGCGCGGCGGCAAGAATTTTCTGCGCTTGCTGGGACGCGCCTATGCCGACCCGGCGCCCTTCATCCGCCGATTTCTGGGCGAGCAGTACGTGGTCATGATCGCGCGATTCAAGGCGGCGTTCGGCCGCGCGTTGCCGCATCTGCCCAAGAAGGAGCTGGCCTGGCGGCTCCATTTCGTCATGGGCGCGCTTTCGTATACGCTGGCGGGCGTCGATGCGCTGAAGTTGATGGCAGCGCTCAATCCCCGGGAGGCCGACGACGACGAAGCGCTGTTGCGCCGCCTGGCACCGTTCCTGATTGCGGGCCTCAAGGCGCCGCTTCCCGATCTCATCGAACGTGACGGCGAAGATGCCGCATGGTTTCGCTCACGGTAGGAGTCGCAAATGCTCATCGTCGCCTGGTTGCTCGCTGTCATCGTGGCGTTCTTTGCCCTGGCCTACCTCAGCGCCGCGGGGTGGCTGTGGACCGCGGCGATCGCCGCCGCGCTCGCAGCCGTGTGGAGCGGCCAGTGGCTGCCTCCGCTGGCGCTGCTGATCATCGCCGTCGTGCTACTCCTGCTGGCGATCATGCTGAACATTCCGGCGCTGCGTCGCAAAGTCCTCAGCAATGTCGTCCTGTCCGCGTTCCGGAAGGTGCTGCCGCCGATGTCGCAAACCGAGCGGGACGCCATCGAAGCCGGCACCGTGTGGTGGGACGGCGAGCTGTTTTCCGGCAAACCCGATTGGTCGCGATTGCTCGCCATGCCGCGACCGCGGCTGACGGCCGACGAACAGCGCTTCCTCGATCACGAATGCGAAGAGCTGTGCGCGATGGTAAGCGACTGGGAAACGACCCACGTTTATCGCGATCTCCCGCCCGTGGTCTGGCAATACGTCAAGGACAAAGGCTTTCTCGGGATGATCATCCCCAAGGAGTTTGGCGGGCTCGGCTTTTCCGGCTTTGCCCATTCGCAGGTCATCACCAAGCTTTCCACCCATTCGAGCACGGTGGCGGTGACGGTGATGGTGCCGAATTCTCTCGGACCCGGCGAGCTGTTGCTGCACTATGGCACTGACGAGCAGAAGAACCATTTTCTGCCGCGCCTCGCCAAAGGCATCGAGGTTCCGTGTTTTGCGCTCACCAACCCGAACGCGGGGTCGGACGCCGCGGCGATCCCCGATCTCGGCATTGTCTGCATGGGCGAGTATCAGGGCAAATCCACGCTGGGCTTGAAGCTCACATGGGAAAAGCGTTACATCACGCTGGGACCGGTGGCGACGATTCTCGGCCTCGCGTTTCGCGCCTACGATCCGGACCATCTGCTGGGCGACAAGGAGGATCTCGGCATCACCTGCGCGTTGATTCCGACCCATCATCCGGGCGTCAACATCGGCCATCGGCACATGCCGCTCAACGCGGTATTTCAGAACGGGCCCAATTGGGGCAAGGACGTCTTCATTCCCATCGAGTGGGTCATCGGCGGCAAGGCGCAGGTCGGCAACGGCTGGCGCATGCTGATGGAATCGCTCGCCGCAGGGCGCGGTATTTCACTGCCTTCGTCCAGCACCGGCATGGCCAAGCTGGCAGTGCGCGCGACCGGTGGTTACGCCCGCGTGCGCAGTCAGTTCAAGACTCCGATAGGCAGGTTCGAAGGCGTGGAAGAAGCGCTCGCGCGAATGGGCGGCAATCTGTACATGATGGACGCGACGCGGATGCTGACCGCGCTGGCGGTCGATCTGGGAGAAAAGCCCGCGGTGCCTTCGGCCATCGCCAAGTTCCACTTGACCGATCGCGCCCGGCAGGTGATCAACGACGCGATGGATGTCGTCGGCGGCAAGGGCATTTGCATGGGTCCGTCCAATTTTCTGGGCGCGGCGTACATGCAGCTGCCGGTGTCGATCACGGTGGAGGGAGCCAACATCCTCACTCGCAGCCTGATCATTTTTGGTCAGGGCGCGATCCGCTGCCACCCCTATGTTCTGAAGGAAATCGAAGCGACTCGCGAGACCGACCGCGAGCGCGCGTTGGTCGCATTCGACCGCGCGCTCTTCGGCCACATCAGCTTCGTGCTGTCGAATATGGCCCGATCGTTTGTGATGGGTCTTTGCGGCTCGCACTGCGTGGGCGCGCCGGACAACGTCGCACCGGAAACGCGCCGCTATTATCAGCAATTGACCCGCTTCTCCGCCGTGCTCGCCTTCCTGTCGGACGTATCGATGGGCTCGCTGGGTGGCGCGCTCAAGCGCAAGGAAAAACTCTCCGCGAGACTCGGAGACATTCTTTCAATGCTGTATCTATGCTCGGCAACGCTCAAGCGTTACGAAACGGAAGGACGCCAGGCGTCAGACGCTCCGCTGGTGCACTGGGCAATCTGGGACGCGATGTTCAAGGCGCAGAATGCCATCGAGGGCGTGATTTCCAACTTTCCGAACCGCTTCATCGCCGCGATGCTGCGCCGGCTTGTCTTTCCGCTGGGCCGTCCCTATGTGGTTCCTTCGGATCAGCTCGGGCACACGGTGGCCAAGCTTTTGCTTGAGCCTTCGGCGACGCGCGATCGGCTGACGGCGGGAATGTTCGTCTCGTCCAGTGAAGAAAATCCAGTGGGCGCGATCGAGCTCGCGCTCGCGGCAACGCTCACCGCCGACCCTATCGAAGCGAAAATCAAGGACGCGGTCAGAGCAGGGCGCCTGAGCGTGAAAGCGCGCGACGACAGGATCGCGGCCGCGCAAGCGGCTGGGATCATCACCGCCGAGGAGTCATCGGCGTTGCGGCGCGCGCAGCGTCTCGTCGACAAGGTCGTCCGCGTGGACGATTTCCCGCCGGACCTCGGCGCGTCGGAGATGCGGCTGTCCGGCGCCGTGGTTGCGCACAAAGCCGCGGCGTAACTTCAGGCCCAATCGACGCAAGCGGCGCAGACGACGCCAAGAACGCCGTCCGTCGCTTTGACGCTGCAGCATCTTTGCTCTGATGGGTTGCTTTCTCAAAATATGAGGCTGCGATGAATCAGCCAATCTACGTCGTCGACGGGGTGCGTACGCCGTTCCTCAAGGCGCGAAGCAAACCGGGGCCGTTTGCGGCGTCGGATCTGGCGGTGCAGGCCGGCCGTGCGCTGCTCACGCGCATGCCGTTTTCGCCTCCGGAGCTCGACGAGGTGATTCTCGGCTGCGCGAGCCCGTCGCCCGACGAAGTCAATATCGGGCGCGTCGTCGCTCTGCGCATGGGCTGCGGACTGAAAGTGCCGGGCTGGACGGTCATGCGCAATTGCGCTTCCGGCATGCAGGCGCTGGATTCGGCGATCACCAACATTCGCGCCGGGCGCTCCCGCCTTGTGTTGGCGGGCGGCGTCGATGCGCTGTCGCGCGCGCCGCTGCTCTATTCCGACAAAATGGTGCTCTGGTTTGCCAACTTCAGCGCCGCGAGGTCCTTCGGCGCCAAGGCAAGCGCGTTTTTCAAGCTCCGTCCGGCCGAGATGTTGACGCCGGTGATCGGCATCATGAAAGGGCTCACCGATCCGATGGTCGGCTTGCTCATGGGACAAACCGCTGAAAATCTGGCATATCGATTTGGCATCACGCGGCGCGACATGGACGAGTTTTCCGCGCATAGTCATCGGCGGGTGCTGGCCGCGCAAAAAGCCGGACACTTCGACGGAGAAATCGTGGCGCTGTTTGATCGCGACGGCAAGGTTTATGCGACCGACGATGGTGTGCGTGAAGATTCGACGCCCGAGAACCTCGCCAAGCTAAAGCCGTTTTTCGATCGCAAGTACGGCAACGTGACCGCCGGCAACAGTTCGCAGATCACCGACGGCGCGGCATGGCTGGTTCTCGCGTCCGAGGAGGCGGTCGCGAAACATAAGCTGCCGGTGTTGGGCACCATCGTCGACAGCGAATGGGCCGGACTCGATCCCGCCCAGATGGGACTCGGGCCGGTGCACGCCTCGACGCCGATCCTGCGCCGTCATCACCTTGGGCTCGACGACATCGACGCGTGGGAGATCAACGAAGCGTTTGCGGCGCAGGTCATCGCCTGCCTTCGCGCGTGGGCAAGCGACGATTATTGCCGCGATGAGCTCGGGCTCGACGGCGCGCTGGGACAGGTCGACCCTGACAAGCTGAACGTCGATGGCGGGGCGATCGCGCTTGGCCATCCGGTAGGTGCGTCCGGCGCGCGGATCGTCCTCCACCTGCTCAACACGCTCAAGCGCACCGGTGGCAGGCGCGGCATAGCGTCGATCTGCATCGGCGGCGGCCAGGGCGGGGCGATGCTGCTTGAACGTGCCTGACTCCGGCGTAGCGACGATGAGCTCATTGCTGCACTGGAAACTCGAGCGCGATGCCGGCGGCCTCGGATGGCTCACATTGGATAAGAGCGGTGCGACAACGAACACGCTCTCGGCGGCGGTACTCGATGAGCTCCGCACCGTGCTTGCCGAGCTTGCCGGAGAGCCGCCCAAGGGCTTGGTGATCCGCTCCGGCAAAGAGAACGGATTCATTGCCGGCGCCGACATCGACGAATTCGGCGAGCTGAAGAGTGCCGACGACGCAGAGGTGCTGGTAAAGCGCGGCTGGGACACGTTCGAGCAGCTTGCCGCCGCGCCGTACCCGACGCTGGCACTGGTCCGTGGCTTCTGTCTCGGCGGCGGGATGGAGCTCGCGCTTGCCTGCCGTTACCGGGTGGTGGTTGACGAGCCCGGAACGCGCCTTGGGCTTCCCGAAGTCATGCTCGGCATCGTTCCCGGCTGGGGCGGAATCAAGCGCTTGCCGCGACTGACCGGCGCGCCTGCGGCACTGGATCTGCTGCTGACCGGCAAGACCATCGACGCGCACAGGGCGAAGAAGCTGGGCATTGCCGACGAGTGCGTGCCGCTCCGGATCATGGACAACACCGCGCGCGGCGTGCTGCGCGAGGTTCCGCCGCCGCGCCGGGTGCCGTTCCCGCTTTCAATGACGCTTAATCCGCTAATCCGCCCCATCGTAGCGGCGAAGGCGAGAAAGCAGGTGGCCGCGCGTGCGCGGCGCGAGCACTACCCATCGCCGTACGCGATTCTCGATATCTGGGTCAAATACGACGGCGATGCGTTGGCTGCGCCGCCGTCCGATCCGGCATCCATTGCGCATCTGTTGCAGACGCCGACAGCCACCAACCTGATCCGTGTGTTCAAGCTTCAGGAACGGCTGAAAAGCTTCGGTCGCGATGGACCCTCCCTCACCCCTCGCCCGTCTCCCAGTGCGAAAGAGGAAAAGGGTGCGTCGCCGCACGACGTTCGCAACCCTGCGGCGCACGTACACGTCGTTGGCGCGGGTACGATGGGCGGCGATATCGCCGCGTGGTGCGCGCTGCGCGGCCTCACCGTCACGCTGCAGGACCAGAATGCCGAGCGGCTCTCGCCGGCGATGGGACGCGCGGCGAAGCTCTTCTCCGATCGGCTGAGGGATCCCCTGCGCGTGCGCGACGCGCTCGACCGGCTTATCCCCGACGTCGCCGGCGATGGCGTGGCGCGCGCCGACGTCATTATCGAAGCCATCTTTGAAAACCTCGAAGCCAAGCAGCAATTGTTCACGTCGCTTGAGGCGAAGGCCAAACCCACGGCGCTCCTCGCTACCAATACCTCGAGCATTCCGCTGGAGCAGATCGCCGCGCCGATGCGCGATCCCGGCCGTCTGATCGGGCTCCACTTCTTCAACCCCGTCGCAAGAATGATGTTGGTCGAGATCGTCGTTGGCGCAAGCACGAGCGCCAAGCTGATTCCGAGCGCGGCGGCGTTTACGCGACAGATCGACAAGCTGCCGCTGCCGGTCAAAAGCGCACCCGGTTTCCTGGTCAACCGCATTCTTGCGCCGTACCTCATGCAAGCGATGCGCTGCGTCGACGAAGGCATGACTCCCGAGACGGTCGATGAGGCGGCACTCGCATTCGGCATGCCGGTCGGGCCCATTGAGTTGGCCGATACCGTCGGCCTCGACATCTGCCTGGCGGTAGGCAGGATGCTGGGCCGGGACACCGCGCCGCCGAAGCGCTTGAGCGAATTGATCGCCGCGGGAAATCTCGGCCGCAAAACCAAACGCGGGTTTTACGACTGGTCGAGCGGCAAGGCGGCGAAGAGCGCACCAGGCGTCGTGCCGCCCGGCCTGTCGGATCGATTGATCCGCCCGCTGGTAACCGCGGCAGAAGGCGCATTGGCCGAGGGAATCGTCGCCGACGCCGATCTGGTCGACGCGGGGGCAATCTTCGGTACCGGCTTCGCGCCGTTCCGCGGCGGCCCGCTGCATTACGCGGCAACCAACGTGGCCATCAGCGCCGGCGGCAGCGCCGCCAGCCTCTGATAGGATGTCAGGCAGAAGAAGAATCAGGTGATCGCCGGGAGGAAAAATTGGAAAAGATCTGGTTGAAGTCTTACCCGGCCGGCGTTCCTGCCGAAATCGACGTCAATCAATATGCGTCGGTGCGCGAGGTGCTGCAAGAGAGCTGCGCGAAGTTCGGATCCCGTCCCGCGTATTCGTGTATGGGGCGGACGATCACCTTCACCGAACTGGACAGATTGTCGGCCGCGTTTGGCGCGTTTTTGCAGGGACGCGGCCTGACCAAGGGAGCGCGGGTCGCGCTGATGATGCCGAACGTGCTGCAGTATCCGGTATGCCTGTTCGGCATCCTCCGGGCAGGGTGTACCGTCGTCAACGTCAATCCGCTTTACACGCCACGCGAGCTTGAGCATCAACTCATCGACAGCGGCGCCGAGATGATCGTCGTGGTCGAAAACTTCGCGCATACGCTGGCGGCAGTTGTCTCCAAAACGCAGGTCAAGCACGTTGTCGTCACCACGATTGGCGAGATGCTCGGGTTGAAAGGGGTGCTCATCGACTTTGTGCTGCGCCACGTCAAGAAAATGATTCCGGCATGGGATATTCCGGGGGCGACGCGGCTCTCCGATGCATTTGCAGAAGGTGGCAGGCGCAAGCTCGCGCCGGTCGAGCTAGGACATGAAGACATCGCGTTCCTGCAGTACACCGGAGGCACGACAGGCGTCGCCAAGGGCGCGATGCTGCTGCATCGGAACATCGTCGCCAACCTGTTGCAGGCCGGCGCGTGGGTGAAGCCGTTTCTCGGAAATCAGCGTCACGTCGTCATCACGCCGCTGCCGCTCTACCATATCTTCTCGCTGACGGCGAATTGCCTCACCTTCATGACGCTGGGAGCCGAGAATGTGTTGATTACCGACCCACGCGACATTCCGGGCCTGGTGAAGGAAATGGGCAAGCATTCCTTTACCGCCTTTACCGGCGTCAATACGCTCTTCAATGCGCTCCTGAACAACGCGGAATTCCACAAGCTCGATTTTTCAACGCTGCAACTGACATTGGGCGGCGGCATGGCGGTGCAAAAGGCGGTGGCGGAGCGGTGGGAAAAAGCGACCGGCAAGCCGCTGATCGAGGCCTACGGACTGACCGAGACATCGCCGGCGGCAACCATCAATCCGCTCGACCTGCCCGAATACAACGGCGCGATCGGGCTGCCGATTTCATCAACCGACCTGGTCCTGCGCGACGACGACGGCAAAGAAGTCGCGCTCGGCGAACGTGGCGAGATCTGCATCAAGGGGCCGCAGGTGATGGCGGGCTATTGGCACCAGCCAGAGGAGACGGCGAAAATCATCGACCGGGATGGATGGCTTGCGACGGGCGATATCGGTGTAGTAGACGAGCGCGGCTTCGTGCGCATCGTGGACCGCAAGAAGGACATGATCCTGGTCTCCGGGTTCAACGTGTACCCGAACGAGATCGAAGCGGTTGTGGCGATGCATCCGGCGGTCCTGGAGTGCGCCGCGGTCGGCGTACCGGATACGAAATCGGGCGAGGCGGTCAAGCTGTTCGTGGTCAAGAAGGACCCAACGCTGACGGCTGAAGCGTTGCTCGCGCATTGCCGCGAACAATTGACCGGGTACAAATGCCCTCGCGACGTGGAGTTCAGGACCGAATTACCCAAGTCGAACGTGGGCAAGATCCTGCGCCGCGAACTGCGCGACGAGGCGAGAAAGAGGGCGGCTTAAGGAGCGATGGCCGCGAATGCGCCGGTGCATCCATCGCGACGACCCGTGTTCCTGACTCGAGATCAACGGTGACTATCGGCGAAAGTGTCACGCTGCCCGACAGGCAGCCTGCGCTGCGGGTGGTGCCGATGCCGGCGGATGCGAACCAGAACGGCGATATCTTCGGCGGCTGGGTGATGTCGCAAGTCGACATCGCGGGAAGCATTCCCGCGTCGCGGCGCGCGCGAGGGCGTGTCGCGACGATCGCAGTCAATTCATTCGTGTTCCGCGAACCGGTATTGATTGGCGACGTGGTCAGCTTCTACGCCGACATCACTCGCGAAGGCAGGACCTCGATCACGGTCGCGGTCGAGGTCTACGCACAGCGCAATCCGACGGAAGTCATTTGCGTCAAGGTAACCGAAGCGAGCCTGACCTATGTCGCGGTCGGCGCCGATCGGCGGCCGCGAGAGCTTCCCGCTTAAGTGACCCGCATTGCGAGCCAGTGTATAGTTATCGACCACGCCGGCCACGCGTTTTTCCGGCAACGGCCTACGAAGCAACGCAAGCAATAACCGAACCACTAATGGAGGATTAACGTGAAGAGAGCCTGTCGATTCCGCCGCACGAGGCTTGCCGCAGCCATGGGGAGCGCCGTATTGTTGGCGGCCGGCCATGCCGGTCTTGTGTATGGCTCCGCGTTTGCGCTTCAAGAGCAAAGCGGCAGCGGCCTGGGCAACGCCTTCGCCGGTGGCGCAGCCGCCGCCGAGGACGCCAGCACAATCTTTACCAATCCTGCGGGAATGTCCCGCCTGACGAACATGCAGGCGGTAGCCGCCGGAAGCCTCATCTGCCCGTCGGTAAAATTCAGCGACAATGGGTCGCAGGCCGCAGCTTTTCAGCCGCTGGGTGGAGACGGCGGCGACGCCGGCGCTTGTGCCGGCGTTCCGGCGCTGTATCTCGCGTCGCCGATCAACAACCAGTGGTCGGTCGGCATAGGCGTCAATGCGCCATTCGGGTTGAAGACGGAATACGATTCGGACTGGATCGGCCGCTTTCAGGCGGTGAAGTCGAAGCTCGAAACAATCAATGTCAATCCGGCGGTGTCGTTCAAGGTGAGCGACATGGTGACCATCGGCGGCGGGGCGAGTTACCAGCGGCTCAAGGCGGAGCTCACCAATCGGGTGAACTACGCGGGCGCGATCGGCCGGGCTGCGCAACAGGCCGCTGCCGCGGGGCAGATTCCCGCAGCCGCGATCGCGCCGATCCTGGCGGCATATGCCGGTGCTCAGTCCGACGCCAAGATTACCGGCAACGACGGCGGCTGGGGCTGGAACATCGGCGTCCTGGTCAACCTCGACCCGCAGACGCGCTTCGGCGCGTCGTATCGATCCAAGATCAAATACGACGTGAGCGGCTCGGCCGAATTCACCAATCCCCCCGTTCCGACGCTGCCGGCGTCGCTGGCGCCGGTTGCGGCTGCGCTCTCCAACGCCGTCAATGGCGTGCTGAAGAATGGCGACATCAAACTCTCCATCGAGCTGCCCGACACCGGCAACGTGTCGATTTTCCGGCAGATCGACAGCAAGTGGGATGTCATGGGCGACGTGCAATACACCGGCTGGAGCTCGGTGCAGAACCTCACCGTCATACGCAGCACGGGTGCCCTGCTGTCGAATACGCGCGAGAACTTCCGCGACACCTGGCGCGCATCGGTCGGGGCGAACTATCACTACAGCGATCAATGGATGTTCCGCGGCGGCCTTGCCTTCGATCAGTCGCCAGTGCGCGATGCCCAACGTACGCCGCGCTTGCCCGACAACGACCGCACCTGGATTTCGGTCGGCGCTCAGTACAAGTTTTCGCCGCAGCTCATGCTTGACGCGGGTTATACCTTCATCTTCGTCAAGGATCCCAGCATCAATCAGAACGCGGGCAGTACTCCAGCCAGCGGCCTCATCAGCGGCACGTACAAGAACAACGTCAACATCGTCGCGGCTCAGGTGACCTACACTTTCAAGTAAGCGCAATCGCCTTGAAGCACGTAATCTGCGCCGCAGGTTCGCCCTGCGGCGCGGCGCTTGGGCGACTTGAACGATTCGGCGTCGGCCACGGCGCTTGTGAACTCTCACCCAACCGGGTTAAGAATGTCCGAATCACCTTTCCTCGTGCGCAAAGCCGCGGTACTCGGTGCCGGTGTCATGGGCGCGCAGATCGCCGCGCAGCTCGCCAACGCCGGCGTGCCGGTGGTCCTGTTCGACCTTGCCGCGAAGGATGGCGACTCGAACGGAATCGTGCGCAATGCCATCGACAAGCTGAAAAAGCTCGAGCCGCCGCCGCTGGCGACCAAGGACCGGTGGGTCACCATCGACGCGGCCAATTACCAGCAGAATCTTGGAGAGCTCGCCGAATGCGACCTGGTGATCGAGGCCATCTCCGAGCGCATGGACTGGAAAAAGGCGCTGTACGAGAAGGTGGCTCCGCACGTCGGGCCGCGGGCGATCTTCGCCAGCAACACCTCCGGGTTGTCGATTAACGCGCTGGGAGAAGCATGTCCGCCGACGCTGCGACCGCGGTTCTGCGGCATCCACTTTTTCAACCCGCCGCGATACATGCACCTGGTCGAGCTGATCGCGCAGCGGGCGACCGATCGAGGATTGCTCGACCAGCTCGAGACGTTTCTCGTCACCGTGCTGGGCAAGGGAGTGGTGCGCGCGAAGGACACGCCGAACTTTGTTGCCAACCGCGTGGGGGTGTTCTCCATGCTGGCGACGATGGCACATACGGAAGCGTTCGGCCTCGGCTTCGATGTCGTCGACGCGCTGACCGGGCCCGCGATCGGCCGTGCGAAAAGCGCGACGTATCGGACCGCCGACGTCGTCGGTCTGGACACCATGGCGCACGTCATCGCGACCATGGACCAGACCTTGCCCGACGATCCATGGCACAAGTATTACCAGGCGCCGGTGTGGCTCAAGGCGCTGATAGATAAGGGCGCGCTGGGGCAGAAGACCAAGGCCGGCGTCTTTCAGAAGGTCGGCAAGGAAATACAAGTGCTGGATTTGGGGACGCTGTCATACCGTCCTGCCGCGGGTGAGATCGACCCGCCCGTCGCCGAAATCCTCGCGCTGAAGAACCCTGCTGAAAAGTTTGCCGGGCTGCGGGCGAGCAGCAACCCTCAGGCGCAGTTCCTGTGGGCCATTTTCCGCGATCTCTTTCATTACTGCGCGTATCATCTCGCCGCCATCGCCGATAACGCGCGCGACGTCGATTTTGCGATCCGCTGGGGCTTTGGCTGGCAGACGGGTCCATTCGAAATCTGGCAGGCCGCCGGCTGGAAGGAAGTGGCGCGCTGGATTGCCGAAGACATTGCCGCGGGCAAGACGCTTGCCTTCGTGCCGCTGCCGGAATGGGTGATCGAAGGTCCCGCGGCGAGCGGCGTTCACGCGCGCGACGGCGCCTACTCGGCGGCCGAGAACGCGTTCAGGCCACGCTCCACGCTCCCCGTCTACCGGCGACAGTACTATCCCGATCCGATTCTGGGCGAGAAATGGCCGGCCGGAACGACGATCATGGAAACAGACGCGGTACGCATGTGGCATACCGGCGACGACATCGCCATCGCGTCGTTCAAGAGCAAGCTCAACACCATCGGCGAAGACGTGCTCGACGGTCTTCTCGCTGCAATCGCCGAGGCCGAGAAAAATTGGCGCGGCCTTGTCATCTGGCAAACGCGGGAGCCGTTTTCGGTCGGGGCAAACCTGGCGTCGGTCTTGCCCGCGGTGCAAGCGGGCAAGTGGAATCAGGTCGAAGCGGTGGTCGCCAAGTTTCAGCTCACCGCGCAGCGGCTCAAGTACAGTTTGATTCCTACAGTCGCCGCAGTGCGGGGTATGGCGCTTGGCGGCGCCTGTGAACTCATCATGCACTGCGATCGGACTGTCGCCGCGCTGGAGTCGTATATTGGACTGGTCGAGGCAGGAGTTGGATTGTTGCCGGCCGGAGGAGGAAGCAAGGAGCTTGCCACACGCGCTGCGCAGGAAGTCACGCGCGGAGCAAACGGCAGCCAGCTCGATCAATTTCCGTTCCTGCGCACCTATTTCCAGCAGGTGGCCACCGCGACGGTTTCCAAGAGCGCGCTCGACGCCAGAGACCTCGGCTATCTGCGGCCGGCGGACATAGTCATCTTCAATCCTTACGAGCTGCTCTGGGTCGCGAAAACGCAGGTGCAGGCGCTTTCCGAAAGCGCGTACCGTCCGCCGCTGCCCGCACGAAATATACCGGTGGCCGGCAAGACCGGCATCGCAACGCTGGAAATGATGCTGGTCAACATGCGCGACGGCGGATTCGTCTCGGGGTACGACTTCGAGATCGGACTGGCGATTGCCCGCGTGCTCTGCGGTGGCGAGCTCGAGTCGGGCAGCCTGGTCGACGAGAACTGGTTTCTCACCTTGGAACGGCGGGAGTTCATGGGCCTGCTCAGGAATGCGAAGACACAGGAGCGCGTTGCCCACACCTTGAAGACCGGCAAACCCTTGCGCAATTGAGCCGATGTCGTCGCCGCTCATTTTGGTAACTAAGCGCGGCCCCAGCGTCTTTGGAAGCGTTGCGGTAGTGCGATGAACGCAACCAGGTGCGTCATCCTCGCCCCCGATCAAAACATTCGAGGGCGGGAACGACGATATTGGGGATCTGGGCGTTACGCACTTTCGCAATGCTCAA
>DAIQRF010000002.1:16260-22671 GCA_036786505.1 Casimicrobiaceae bacterium
GGGCGGGAACGACGATATTGGGGATCTGGGCGTTACGCACTTTCGCAATGCTCAATCGTTTTGGGTTTATTGAAACGCAACGTTTTACACGCGCCGCCTACGTAACGGCGCTTGTTGGGGGGCTGTCGACATGAGCAAGCAACTGCAGGATGCCTATATCGTTGCGGCGACACGCACGCCGGTGGGCAAGGCGCCACGCGGCGCCTTTCGACACACCCGGCCAGACTCGCTGCTTGCACACGTGCTGCGAAGCGTGCTTGCGCAGGCGCCGCAGATCGAGCCGGGAACAGTCGAGGACGTGATCGTCGGCTGCGCAATGCCGGAATACGAGCAGGGGATGAATGTCGCCCGCATCGGATTGCTGCTGGCAGGGATGCCCAACACCGTCGCCGGAATGACGGTCAATCGCTTTTGCTCGTCGGGACTGAACGCGGTGTCGATCGCCGCGGATCGAATCCGCACCGGAGAGGCCGACATCATGATCGCCGCCGGAACGGAGAGCATGAGCATGATCCCGATGCTCGGCCGGCTGGCCATCAATGCCGACGTCTTTGCCAAGGACGAGAACCTCGGCATCGCTTACGGCATGGGCCTCACGGCGGAGAAAGTCGCCGCAGGCTGGAAAGTATCGCGCGAGGAGCAGGACGCGTTTGCCCTCGCCAGCCATCAGAAGGCGCTCGCGGCGCAAGCAGCAGGCGAGTTTGCGTCCGAAATCTCTCCCTACCCGATCCGCGAGAACGTGCCCGATCTGGCGTCGGGCAAGGTCGTGACGCGGGATCGCTCTTTCGAGTGCGATGAAGGTCCGCGCGCGGACGCCAGCGCCGACGGTCTGGCCAAGCTTAAGCCCGTGTTCGCGGCCAAGGGATCGGTCACCGCCGGCAACAGCTCGCAGATGTCCGACGGTGCGGGCGCCACCATCCTGGTCAGCGATAGAGTGCTCAAGGAGCTGAATCTCTCGCCGCTGGCGCGCTGGGTAGGTTTTGCGGTCGGAGGCGTGCCGCCGGAAGTGATGGGCGTCGGGCCCATCGCGGCCATTCCCAAGGTCCTCAAGAGCACCGGCCTCTCCCAGGATCAGATCGACTGGATCGAGCTCAACGAAGCGTTCGCGGCGCAGAGTCTCGCGGTCATGAAGGAGCTCGAGCTCGACCCGACAAAGGTGAATCCTCTCGGCGGCGCCATCGCGCTCGGCCATCCGCTGGGCGCCACCGGCGCGGTGCGGACGGCGACCATCGTGCATGGCTTGAGACGCCGCAAGCAGAAGTACGGGATGGTAACCATGTGCATCGGGACCGGCATGGGCGCCGCGGGTATTTTCGAAGCTTTGTGAACGATTGCGTTAAGGAGCAGCAATGAACCGCATCGTGAAAATGGTAGCTGCCGCCACATCTGGCATATTAGTTGGCATATTAGTCGGCGTGTTTGCGGCGGTTGCACTCGCCGCCGAGGTCGGGGGCGTCAAGCTCGATGACAAGGTATCGATAGGTGCGCAGGAGCTCGTTTTGAACGGCGCGGGCATACGAACTCGGGTGATATTCAAAGTCTACGTCGCGAGCTTGTATTTGCCGCAGAAGGCCGCTGACCTCGCCGGCGTGCTCTCGAAGAGTCCGCGCCGAATTCAGCTAAATTTACTGCGCACGCTTTCCGCGGATCAGCTCGTCGATGCGCTCAACGAAGGCCTCGCGGAAAACAATACCGCCGCCGAGCTTGCCGCGGTGAAGGCGCAGGTCGACCAATTAGCGACGATCATGAAATCGTTCAAGGAAGTCAAGGAGAAGGATGTCGTCACCCTCGATTTCGTGGCCGGTGTAACGCGGATCGGATTGAACGGGGAGGCCAAGGGGAACATCAGTGGCGACGCGTTCAATCAGGCGTTGACCAAAGTTTGGCTTGGCGACAAGCCGGTTCAGGCCGATCTGAAAAAATCGCTTCTGGGCGCCTAGTTCCGCGCCCTGCTGTCGTGTCGTGAAAGCGCCGGCGTACGGCCTCAACAGCGTTAGCGGCGTTTGCTCCATGCCCGAATTCTGGACCTCCTGCGGCTACCGTCTGCTCAAAGCCGATTCCGACGGCAGGCTCGTTGTCACCGACCTGTTCCTGAAAAGTTTTCTCCTGCGCCCCGAGCTCGCGCCGGTTCTCGAATCCTGCGCCGCGGAGTGCGCCCTCCACGATCGCCTTGTCGCGCAACCGCGAGCCGACGTGACCGATGCCGACTTGAGCGCGATCACGGACCCGGATGCGCGCGAGAACTACCGCGTCTGGCTGCGCTTTCGCAATCGCCTGGCAGGCGCCGCGACGCTCGAACAGGCTTACATGGGTCTGTTCGTGGGCGGAGGGGTCGACGTGCCTCCCTTGTTCGTCCATCAACTGACTCAAATACTCCTGCGCCATGTGCTGGGCGACGGCGCGGACCCGTTCGAGGCACGCTGCGCGGAGATGTTGTTTCGGCCGCAAAAGATCAGCGTTCTCGACGACGGCGCGGTGATGGCCGCAGATGAGCGCTCGGTCGAGCTTTACGCTACGACTGGAGGATTCGGCAGCTTAGGCGACCTGCTGAAGTGGAGTCAAACGCCGGCTCGAACCGTCGACCTCGACGTACTGTCGCCGGAGAACGCGGGCGGCTACTGGGAGCGCGACGAGCGTTTCGATCTGGCGATCAGCCTCAATCGCGGCCAACCGTCACTCTCAGCGCTGAGCCGCGTGCTGGAGCGCTGGATCGCGCACTTTCTGGCGGTAGAGGTCACGATCGCACCGCAACGCGAAATCGAGGATGCACGCTGGCGATGGCACGTGGGACTGGATGCGGAGGCGAGCGGCGTGCTGAACGACCTTTACAATCGCGTCGAGGTCAGCGACGAGCGCATGGAACGGTTACTCTGTCTGTTCGAGTTGCGCTTTGCCAATCCGGCGGACATGCGCCCGGCCATTGCCGGACGGCCGGTCTATCTCGCGATGGCGATGGATCGCGACCAACGGCTGCGGCTCAAGCCGCAAAATTTGCTTCTTAACCTGCCTCTTGCACACCAACAATGAAAAAAAGTCTTCCTACGAGCTGCGTGCGATCGATCCGTGGCTTAGCTGTGCGCTGCGCGGCGCTCGCGGGGTGGATTGCACCGTGGCTTGCGCGGTGGCTCGCTTCCGCTCTGGCTCTGGCTCTGGCTTTGGCACCGACGCTGACGCCCGCAGTGGCGCAGACGCCTGCTGCAACGGCTCAGGATGCAGCGACGGTCAGCGCGCCTGCGGCGCCCCCCAATACCGCCGCCCCCGCCACGTCGGTCAACCCGACATCGACGCTGGAGCCGTTCGGATGGTTGCACGGCTGCTGGGACGGCAAGGTCAATCAGCGCGATTTTCGTGAGGAGTGGCTTCCGCTGCGCGGTGACATGATGATCGGCGTAAGCCAGACCGTGTCGCAGGGCAAGACCCAGGATTTCGAATATCTGCGGCTGGAATTGCGGCCGGAAGGCGTGTTCTACGTCGCCGTGCCCTCAGGGCAAAAGGAAACATCGTTCCGATTTTCGGGCAAAACGCTCGACGGCAACCGCGAAATATTCACTTTCGAGAACCCGGTCGATGAGTTCCCTCAGCGGATCATCTATCGCCGGGGCAGCGAGGGTTGGCTGTATGCGCACGTCGAAGGCAAGCAGAACGGCCAGCCGCGGAGCGTGATCTATCCCATGCGACGCGTCGATTGCACGAGCGGAGAGCTCATACGCCAATGACCGAACCGAGCGCCGCTTTGCTCCATTTGCAGAAGTTGCTCGACGGCGGCAAGGACAATGCGCTGCTTCGTTTTGGGCTCGGCTTCGAGTATCTCCGGGCCGGAGATGCCGGCGCGGCGATCCGGCATCTGCAACAGGCAGTCACATTCGACCCGACGTACTCCGCAGCGTGGAAGATGCTGGGCAGGGCGCTTGCCGAAACGGGGCGCGACCAGGAGGCCCTGAGCGCTTATCGCGACGGGATTGCAGCAGCCGAAAAGAAAGGCGACAAGCAGGCCATGAAGGAGATGCAGGTCTTCGCCCGGCGGCTTGCAAAGCGGGTAGCCCCAGAGTAGAGTTTCGCCGTGCTGCATCGCAGCACGCAGCGCCCGCACCGCATTTCTCACCACTCCCACGCACTGTCCCTTGCCGCTTGTCGCGCAAGCATCTGCTAAGCCGTCGCGACGCTCGGATCCGCCTTGATCAGGTACGAAAAAATACGCGAGTGGGTGATTGGCGCACCGCTCGATCCATTAAGTCAGAGCACCCGCCAGCACATCGCGCTGGCGGCCTTCATCGCCTGGGTCGGCCTGGGCGCGGACGGACTCTCCTCGTCCGCGTACGGTCCGGAAGAGGCGTTCAAGGCGCTCGGCGCGCACACCCACCTCGGGCTCTACATGGCGCTCGCGACCGCGGCCACCGTGTTCATCATTTCGCTCGCGTACAACCAGGTCATCGAGCTGTTTCCGACCGGCGGCGGCGGCTACCGCGTGGCGACCAGCCTCATCGGCCCGCGTGCGGGCTTGGTCTCCGGCGCGGCGCTGATTGTCGACTATGTGCTGACCATTGCGATATCGGTTGCCAGCGGCGTCGATGCGCTGTTCAGCCTGCTGCCAACAGCGGCGAGCGCATTCAAGCTCGGAACCGAGCTGGTGCTGGTCATCGTGCTGCTGGTGATGAACATGCGCGGCATGAAGGAGTCGATTCGCATCCTGCTGCCCATCTTTCTCGGGTTCTTCGTCACCCATACATTCCTGATCGCCTACGGCATCCTGGGCCATTCGCAAGGGCTCACGCTGGTCGTTCCCAACGCGCTGGCTGAAACCAGCAAGCTCGCGCACGACATCGGCTGGGTCGCGGCGCTGTCGTTGTTCCTGCGCGCGTATTCCCTGGGCGGCGGGACGTACACGGGAATCGAAGCGGTATCGAACAACGTACAGACCTTGCGCGAGCCCGTGGTCCGCACCGGCAAGCTCACCATGTTCTACATGGCCGCCTCACTCGCGTTTACCGCCGGCGGCATCATCCTGCTGTATTTGCTGTGGAACGCGCAGCCGGTCGCGGGACAGACGCTGAACGCGGTCGTTTTTGGCTCGATCATCGAGAGCTTCGGTCTGCCCGCAGGCTTCAATCAGGTGTCGCTATCGCTGGTGCTGTTCTTCGAAGCGGGCCTGCTGTTCGTTGCCGCCAATACCGGTTTCCTCGGCGGGCCTTCAGTCCTGTCCAACATGGCCGGCGACTCGTGGCTGCCGCATCAGTTCCGCCATTTGTCGACGCGGCTGGTGACGCAGAACGGCATCGTGATCATGGGCGTTGCCGCCCTCGTCATCCTGCTATGGAGCCGCGGCAAGGTCGACCTGCTGGTGGTCCTGTATTCGATCAACGTATTTCTCACTTTTTCGCTGTCGCTGCTCGGTCTGTGCATTTACTGGTGGCGTGCGCGCGCAACCGATCGCCGCTGGCTTTTTCGTTTCTCGCTGTCCGTAGTGGGCTTGGCCGTGACGTCGGGCATTCTCGCGGTCACGACGATCGAGAAATTTGGCGAAGGAGGTTGGGTCACGGTCGTCATCACCTCGGTGGTGATCGCCTTGTGCCTCGCCATTCACCGCCATTACGACTGGGTGAAGGCCCGGCTCAAGGAAGTCGACGAGATATTCACCGCGGCGCAATGTCCGAAGCGCCCGGACCCGCCGCGCCTCGATCCGGAAGCGCCAACGGCGGTGTTCATCGTCGGTTCGAGCCGCGGGGGCGGGCTTCACACGGTGTTGTGGGTGCAGCGCCTTTTTCCGAACCACTTTCGCAATTTCGTTTTTATCAGCGCCAAGGCGGTGGACAGGCAAAGCTATGGTGGCCCCGAGCAGATCGAGCGTCTGAGGACGACGCTGGACAAGGCGCTGGCGTTCTACGTCGATTACTGCCACGCGAACGATCTCGCGGCGACGGCGCGGTTTTCACTGGGGACCGACCGGGTCGATGAGCTGGTCAAGCTCGCCGAGGAGATTCAGCGCGAGTATCCGAACTGCGTGTTCTTTACCAGCAAGCTCGTGTTCCGCAGCGAAAACTGGGTAACACGACTGCTGCACAACCAGACTGCGCTGGCCCTGCAGCGAAAGCTGCACTTGAACGGAATGCAGATGGTGATTCTGCCGATGCAGCTTTGACGCGGGTTGCCGGGCTGGTGTACCTGTTGCGACCCTAGCGTACGGCGTTGACGCCCAGGTTGGCGAGCTCGTCGGCGCGATGGTTGCCCGGCGTGTCGGCATGCCCCTTCACCCAGTGCCAGGCAATGTCATGCTGCGCGGCCGCGTGGTCGAGCGCCTGCCACAAATCCGCGTTCTTCACCGCTTTTCGGCCGCTGGTCTTCCAGCCATTGGTCTTCCACGTGTGAATCCATCGTTCGATGCCCTGCTTCACATATTGCGAGTCGGTGTAGATC
>DAIQRF010000144.1:0-6113 GCA_036786505.1 Casimicrobiaceae bacterium
AGTTAGATCTGTCGCCGGAAGAGATCGCTCGCCTTCACGGTCCCATAGGCTTGTACATCGGCAGCCGCACACCGCCGGAAATCGCGGTTTCGATCCTGGCCGAGATTACCGCAGTCAAGAACGGAGTCTCGCTGCCCGCCAGCGCGCACATTGCGGCCGCGAAGGAAAAGCTCGGCCCTTCGATCGCATGCGCGACATCGTAGTGTGCCCATACATCCGGCGATCGGTGCCGGCTTGGGACAGAATCAGCGCGGTGTGTTAGGTTTCCTCGTCTTTTGTCAGGAGAGGTTTGAGCGTGTCGTCCTGTCCAGCGGTTTCACCGAGCCAAGCCATTCATCGGCGCGTCATTGCTTTCCACGGATCGTTGTCGAGCATTGTCGCCGCCGCATTGTTGCAAGTTCTGGCGACTGATGCATTTGCTCAATCGTCGCCGAACGCACTGCCTGCCCAGCCCGCGTCGCAAGCAGCGAGCGTTGCCGAGCCATGGCGCACCGATCGCTTCTATCTCGAAACCAGCCTCTACACACGTCATTTCAGCTACGATCCGGCGCACGTCGACAAGCAAAAGCTGATTCTGGGCGAATGGAATATTACCGAGCAATGGTTGATCGGCGCTTCGGTCTTCGACAATTCCTTTGGGCAGCCGTCGCAATATGTCTATGGCGGGTGGCGCTATCGGCCCTTCGAGCAACTGCAGCCATTTTATGTGAAGGTGTCGGCGGGGCTCACGCACGGCTACAAGGACCGGTATCGCGACAAGATCCCATTCAATCACTCGGGAATCGCGCCGGTCATCATTCCATCGATCGGCTACTGCTTTTCGCGGGTCTGCTCCGAGATCATCGTTTTTGGCGGGGCCGGCCTGCTGGTGACGCTCGGCATAACGATTCCTTGAGGGAGTCAATTCCGGTCGATCTTCGGATCGAGAGCGTCGCGCAGGCCGTCGATCGCTACCGTCTCGCCGCGGCCGACGTAAAAAGACACGTCGCGCACCGCCGCGACCACGCGCTCCGAGCTGCGGAATTCGACCGAGAGATGATCGACCTCGAGCAACGGCGACGTAGACGCGCTCATGGTCCCTGGCCGCGACTGCTGTGCCATCCGGCGACGGGTTCATTGCGAGCTCAACGGGCGCTTGTCGCAATGAACGCGCTCATTGCATCCGGTCCGGATGCTGGGCACGAATCTGATCGATGGTCGCGCTCATGGTGATCGCTTGCGGATCGATCTTGAGCCAGAGCAGCGACGGGCGATCCGCAGCGAGCGCGCGCTCCAGCGCGGGAGCGAATTCCGCGGTGCGGGTCACCGTCTCGCCATTCGCGCCGTACGCTCGGGCCAGTGCGGCGAAGTCGGGATTGACGAGATCGGTACCGTGCACCCGCGCCGGGTAGTTGCGCTCCTGGTGCATGCGGATGGTGCCGTACATGCCGTTGTCGATCACCAGGAAAATGACGTTCAACTTGTGTTGAACCGCGGTGGCGAGCTCCTGCCCGTTCATCTGAAAGCAACCGTCCCCGTTCCACGACACCACGACCCGCTCCGGGTGCGTCGCCTTGGCCGCGATGGCCGCCGGGACTCCGTAACCCATCGAGCCGCTGTATGGGGCGAGCTGAGTACGGAAACGGCGATGGCGATAGAGGCGGTGCAGCCAGACCGTGTAGTTGCCTGCGCCATTGGCCACAATCGCATCCTCCGGCAAGCGCTGGCGCAGCGTCGCCACCACTTGCCACAGATCGAGCTCGCCGGGCATCGGCCGCGGCTCCTGCCACTCCAGATAGTCACGGTGCGCCTGGCCGGCGTTTGCGTGCCACGCCGCGGTCGCAATCGGCGCCATCCCCGCCAGCGCGGCGGCAAAAGCCGGCATCGACGCCTGTATCGCAAGTGCCGGTTGGAAAACGCGCCCGAGCTCTTCGCTTCCGGGGTGAACGTGAATCAGCGTCTGCCGCGGCTGCGGCACGCCGAGCAGCGCGTAGCCGCCGGTCGTCATCTCGCCGAGGCGCTCGCCGGCGACGAGAAGGACATCGGCGTCGCGCACCCGCGCGGCAAGCTTGGGATTGATCGCGATCCCGACGTCGCCGGCATAGAGCTGGTGACTGTTGTCGAAAAGATCCTGGCTGCGAAACGCGCAGGCGACCGGAAGCGTATTGGCCTCGGCGAAGCGGCGCATGTCAACGCACGCCGCGGCGTTCCATCCGCTGCCGCCGACGATGACCAGCGGTTGCCTGGAAGCAGCGAGGAGTTGGCGAAGTTCGGCAATCTGAGCCGCAGCGGGATGAACAGCGACCGGCAGGACGCGTGCGGCGTCGTCAACCTGCGCCGACGACGAGAGCATGTCCTCGGGCAAAGCCAGCACCACCGGGCCGGGCCGCCCTTGCGTCGCGACCCGGAACGCGCGCGCGACGTATTCCGGAATGCGCTCGGCGCGATCGATCTCTGCCACCCATTTGACGATGCTTCCATACATGCGCCGATAGTCGATCTCCTGAAACGCTTCGCGATCTCTAAAATCGCTGCCGACTTGGCCGACGAAAACAATGAGCGGCGTCGAGTCCTGTTGCGCGGTGTGGACGCCGACGGCGGCATTCGACGCGCCGGGCCCGCGGGTCACGAAGGCGATGCCCGGGCGGCCGGTCAGCTTGCCGTACGCTTCCGCCATGTAGGCGGCTCCGCCCTCATGGCGACAGACGATCAGCCGCAGCGATTCGCGCGCGTCGTAGAGAGCGTCGAGGACGGCGAGATAGCTCTCGCCCGGAACGCAGAAGGCGAGGTCGACTCCCTGACGGAGGAGATTGGCGACCAGAATCTGGCCACCGGTGCGCGGCGCGCTCATTGGCGGGACATTTTAGCAGGCCCATTACCATTGCCACGCCTTGGGCGGGATGCACCTATAATCACGCCACCCGTTCCCGCTCTGCCGCGCCGACCTCGTCGCCCATGAATCTGCCACCCGCACTGCACGATGCGCTGCTCTTCACCGTCGCCGGTGCGTTTTTCGCGCTGGTGATGATGCGATGGAAGCGCGAGCAGCGCCAGAGCATGTTGCAAATGCTGATACTGCTGGTCATCGGCGTTTGCGGGCTGCTGGCGCTGAATCAGTTCGGCGCGAGCATCGCCACGACGACGGCAGGCGCCGCCTTGCGCGAGGTGTGCCTGCTGCTTGCCGCTTTCGGCTTCATTCGCATTTTCCTGGTGTTCGTGTTCCAGGGCGTGTTCGCGAGGATGGCGCTGCCGCGCATTCTCGGCGACGTTCTGTTCGCTTTTTCGCTGCTGACCTATACCGTCTACCGCATGTACGCGGTGGGCTTCGACTTTGCCAGCATTGCCATCACTTCTACGGTTATCGGCGGCGGCGTAGCGCTTTCGCTGAAGGAGCCCTTGGCAAACCTTTGGGGCGGCGTCGCGATTCAACTCGACAACACCTGCCGCATCGGCGACTGGGTGCGTATCGAGGGGGCGATGGGGCAGGTGGTCAGCATTCGCTGGCGGTACACGGCGCTCGCCACCAACGCGGGTGAGACGCTGATCATTCCCAATTCGGCGCTGGTCAGCCATCGCGTTAATCTGCTCGCGCGGCGCGGCGACCAACGCATTCCATGGCGGCGTCCGGTGGAGTTCGGGGTGGGGTACGAATGGCCTCCGAGCCGCGTAATCGCCGTAGTCGACGAAGCGCTGGCGCGCGCCGACATCGCCAACGTTGCGCGTGCGCCGGCGCCGTCATGCATCTGCTCGAGCTTCGATCCAAGCATGATCCGCTACGTCATCCGTTACTGGCTGACCGATCTCGTCCAGGACGAATGGACCGACTCGGAGGTTCGTGTGCACGCCTTCGCGGCGCTGGCGCGGGAGGGCATGGAAATCCCGATTCCGCGTCACGAAGTGTTCATGAACCCGGCGAGCGAAGTGCGCCGGACCGCGGAAGTGCGCGAACGCGACGCGCGGGTGCTACTCCTGAGATCGCTGGAGTTGTTTGCGCCGCTGACCGACGAGGAGCGCCTCGCGCTTGCGACGGAGCTCAAGCCGTCGCCGTTCGTCGTCGGCGATATCGCGACGCGTCAGGGCGAGCCCGCCGATTCGCTGTATATCCTGGCCCGCGGCCATGTCGGTATTTTTCACGATTCGGCGGACGGCACCCAGCCGGCGCGGCACCGTCTCGCAACGCTGCATGCCCCAGCGTATTTCGGGGAAATGGGTTTGCTTACCGGGCAGCCGCGCGGCGCGACCGTTACCGCGGAATCGGAAGTCCTGTGTTACCGCCTCGGCAAGCCGGGTTTCGAGGCGATCCTGCGCTCGCGGCCGGAGCTCGCCCAGGCCCTGTCGCAGACGCTCGCCGCCAGACAGGCCGCCAACGACGCGACACTGGCATCGCTTTCCGCGGAAGCGCGCTCGCGTGCGACAGGCACCCGGGCCAACGACCTGGTGCGGCGGATCCAGGAATTTTTCGGCTTGTAGGTCCGCATCATCAGCACCCAAACACTAGCGGCGGCCGGGCGTGTCCGGATCACGGTCAAGCGGCCGCGAGCAGATCGTCGCGCCGGAGCAAGAACACGCTGTCTTCGCTTTCCGCCGTTGCGAGCCAGGTAAACGGCAGACGTGGAAAGGCGGCTTCCGCGGCCTGACGGTTGCGGCCGACCTCGACCACCAGCACGCCATCGGGACTCAAGAACCGCGCCGAATTGGCGACGATAGTGCGCACCGCATCGAGACCGTCGTCGCCGCCGGCCAGCGCGATTTGCGGTTCGTGCGCATATTCGGGCGGCAGCTCCTCCATCGCCATGGCTGTCACGTACGGCGGATTGCTGATGATCAGCGGATAGGTCTTTTCGGTCAGGTTCGACAACAGGTCGGAGCGGATCAGGTTGATCCTGTCCTGCAGTCCGTGCTCGGCGACGTTGCGCTGGGCGACGGCGAGCGCGTCCGAGGAAATGTCGGAGGCGTCGATGTCGGCGTTGGGGAAATAATGCGCAAGCAGAACCGCAAGGCACCCCGAGCCGGTGCAAAGGTCGAGCGCGCTCCCCACACTGAGGGGATTGGGAATCCACGGCTCGAGCCCGTCGGGCAGCAGCTCGGCGATGTACGAACGGGGAATGACGACGCGCTCGTCGACATAGAAACGAAACTCCCCCAGCCACGCTTCATGCGTAAGGTACGCCGCCGGGACGCGATCATTCACCCGGCGCTCGATGACCTGCAGCAGCTCGCTGCGCTCGACGTGGGTGAGATGGGCGTCGAGAAACGGATCGAGACGGTCGAGCGGAAGGTGCAGCGTATGCAAAACGATATACGCTGCCTCGTCGTACGCGCTTGCCAGGCCGTGACCGAAACAGAGGCCCCCTGCGACGAACCGCGACACGGCGTAACGAAGCCAGTCGCGCACGGTCTCGAGATCCTGGGTCAAGGTGGTCATTGGTGCGAGAAGCAAATGAGGAGAAAAAAAGATTGCGGCGTCAGGCCAGCAGCCTTTGCAGTATGCCACGATAGAGCGCCGATAGCGGCTCGAGGTCCGACACGGCAACGCGCTCGTTGAGCTTGTGGATGGTGGCGTTGACCGGGCCCAGCTCAACCACCTCGCGACAAATGTCGGCGATAAATCGCCCGTCCGACGTGCCACCGGTGCAAGAGAGTTCAGGAGTCACGCCGCACACTTCGCGCACCGTATCCGCGACCACTTCGACCAGCCGGCCGCGCGGAGTCAGAAACGGCTTGCCGTGACCCGTCCACTTGAGCTCGTAGTCCAGCGCGTGGCGGTCGAGCATCGCTTTCATTCGCTGCTCGAGGCTTTCGCGCGTGCTCGCCGTCGCATAGCGGAAATTGAATTGCAGCTCGAGCGTTCCGGGAATGACGTTGGTGGCGCCTGTCCCGGCGCGCACATTCGACGCCTGCCAGGTCGTGGGCGGAAAATGCTCGTTGCCACGGTCCCAGTCCATCGCGGCCAGCTCGGCGACGGCCGGTGCGGCAAGATGGATCGGATTCTTTGCCAGATGAGGATAGGCAATGTGGCCCTGCACGCCACGGATGACGAGCGTTCCGGAAAGTGTCCCGCGGCGGCCATTCTTGATCATGTCGCCCAGCCGGTCGACCGACGAAGGCTCGCCGACGATGCAGTAATCGAGCGC
>DAIQRF010000145.1:0-6089 GCA_036786505.1 Casimicrobiaceae bacterium
GTTGCTGACAGATTGACGGGGTCTGCCGTCCGGCCCGACCGCGCCGGACGAGCACATCTCAAGCGCCGCTTCGGCAACGACGTTTAGCGAGTGCCCAACGTTTTGTCGAGAAGATTGATTGGCGCGAAAATGTCGCGATGCCGATCGAAGGAAAGATGCGCATACTTGTCGTCGAGGACGATCCGCTGCTTGCCGCCGGACTGACCCGGCTGTTGACGCGCGCGGGGCATGGCGTCGATCAGGTGAAAAGCGGCGTCCGCGCGGACAGCGCGCTCCGTGCGACTCCCTACGCGCTCCTGGTGCTCGACATAGGGCTGCCGGATATCGATGGCTTCGAAGTCCTGCGCAGGCTGCGCCAGCGCCGATCGCAAACCAACGTACTGGTGTTGACGGCGCGCGACGCGGTCGAGGACCGGGTGCGGGGGCTCGATCTCGGCGCCGATGATTATCTGACCAAGCCTTTTTCGCTCACCGAATTCGAGGCGCGCGTCCGGGCCTTGCTGCGGCGAACTTCGCAGCCGACCGGTCCGATCGTCGCCGGCGGCCTGACGGTGGACATGGAGGCGAAGCGGGTGACGTCGAATGGAACGACGATCGAGCTCACCGTCCGTGAATGGGCTCTGCTCGAACTGTTTCTCACGCGTCCGGGGCGCGTTCTCAGCAAGGATTACATCGCCCAGCAGTTGCTCAACTGCGATGAGCATCTGGCGCTCAATACGATCGAGGTTTACGTTTCGCGCTTGCGCGCGAAGATCGAAGCGGCGGGAGTCCGCATTCGCACGGTGCGCGGCTTTGGCTACCTGTGGGAGTCGCTCGGTGCGTGACGCAAAGCTGACTACGCGCAGCATTCGGCGGCGGCTGTTGCTGTTTCTGATCCCTTCCCTGTTGCTTCTTGTGCTTTGCGCAGGCGTGTTGACTTATGGAGTCGCGTTGAGCGTCGCAACGACCGCCTACGATCGCTCGCTGCTGGATCCGGCGCTCGACATGGCCGAGAACATTCGCATTGGCGCCGACGGCCCGCATCTCGATTTGCTGGTGCAGGTGCAGGAGGCGCTTCTCTACGATCACGCCGACGCGATGGTCTTCCAGATTCGCGCCGCCGACGGCCGGGTCATCGCCGGTACCGAAGACTTGGCGGCATTGCCTGTTCTGACCAAGGGGGAGCGCAAGTTCTTCGACGGCGCCTATCGCGACGAGCCGGTACGCATCGCGGCGGTACGATCGGACACCGGTTTCTACGTTCAGGTCGCCGAAACGCTTTCCAAGCGCCAGCGGCTGATATGGGAAATCCTTGCGGCCGAACTGGTGCCTACGTTGCTAATTGCCGTTGCCGCCGTGGTGCTTGCTTGGACCGGTGTCAAGCATGGCATTGCGCCGCTGGAGCGGATTCGGGTCGAGCTTCTCGGGCGCGTGCCGAACGACCTGCGCCCGCTTGCGGAAACCGGCGCGCCGCTGGAAATCGCCCCTGCAGTCAAGGCCTTCAACAAGCTCCTGGGCCGGATACGTGAGTCAAGCGCCGTTCAACAACGTTTCCTTGCCAACGCTGCGCATCAACTACGCACGCCGCTGGCGGGATTGCAGATGCATCTGGAGCTTTTGTTGCGGCGTAAGCTTCTGCCGGAAGTCAGGTCGGAAATAGAAGGCATGCACGTAGCGACGACGCGCGCGAGTCACCTCGCAAAGCAGTTGCTGGTGCTCGCGCGCGCCGAGGCAAGCGGCGACAAGACAATAGGCCCTCACGCTCAGCGCTTCGACTTGCGTCATATTGCCGACGCCGCGGTCCAGGAATGGGTGCCGCGCGCGATCGCGCGCAACATAGACATCGGCTTTGTGCTCGAGAACGCGGTTGTCTCGGGCAATCCGCTGCTGATGACCGAGCTGCTCAACAACCTGATCGACAACGCGGTCCGCTACACGCCGACGGGCGGTGCGGTCACCGTGCGGTCCGGCCTGGACGCAGGCGATGCCTATCTGAGCGTCGAGGACAACGGCGCCGGCATTCCGGAAGAAGCGCGCAGCAAGGTGTTCGAGCGCTTCTATCGGATCGAGGGCACGACGGGAGATGGTTCCGGGCTGGGCCTCGCGATCGTCAAGGAGGTCGTTGACCGGCATCACGGCGTGCTGAGCGTGCAATCCGCCGGCGGATCGGGTGTGAAGATAGTCGCCAGATTTCCCGCGACACAACCCACGCCTGTCCGACACAACATCGAAAACGAAGCTACGTCTCCGAGGAGTGACAGCGACAGCGAATCCGCTTTCGCCAACACGCCGAATTGAGCGCTAGCAGATTCCTCGCTTCGCTTGCGGCGACCCTTGAAGAGCGGCAGAGCTCTTCAACAACGACCCCCCAACGGGTTACACTGCGCCACCATCCGGAAACCAAAGCGAATCCGCTAAGTTCGGCTAAGGCACCGAGTAGCGCTGGCGCAGGACCTTCTTCTCGACTTTTCCCATCGCGTTGCGCGGCAGATCGTCGACGACGTGGACGCGCTTGGGAACCTTGAAACCGGCAATCTCTGCCTTCAGTGCGGCGATGATCTCGGCCTCACGCAAGGTGCAGCCGGTCTTCGCGACGACAACTGCGGTGACCGCCTCGCCGAAATCCGGATCGGGCACGCCGATCACCGCCGATTCGACGACACCGGGCAGCGCGTCGATCCTTTCCTCGATCTCCTTCGGATAGACATTGAGTCCGCCGGTGATGATCAGGTCCTTGGCGCGACCGACGATCGTCAGATACCGGTCCGCGTGCATCTCGCCCATATCGCCGGTTCTGAAGTAGCCGTCGCCGGTGAATTCTTCCTGCGTCTTCTCCGGCATGCGCCAGTAACCGGGGAAAACGTTCGACCCCTTGACCTCGAGGTCGCCGACGGCTCCCGGCGCGCATGGCGCGCGATCGACGCCGACGACGCGCACGCTCACCCCTGGCAGCGAAATTCCCACGCTGCCGCAACGGCGCTCCCCGTCGATCGGATTCGACGTATTCATGCCCGTTTCGGTCATGCCATAGCGCTCGACGATCGTGTGGCCGGTGCGCGTGCGAAAGTCGTTGAACGTTTCCGGCAGGAGCGGCGCGGAGCCGGAAATGAACAGCCGCATCGTGCGGCAGTCGTCGGCGCCGAAGTCCGTGTTGGCGAGAAGCCGCGAGTAGAACGTCGGCACGCCCATCATCACCGTCGCATGCGGCAGCAAGCCAATGACTTCTTTCGCATCGAACCTGGCGAGCCAAAGCATCCTGCCGCCCGACAGCAGCACGCAATGGCAGGCGACGAACAGGCCATGGATGTGAAACAACGGCAGCGCGTGCAGGAGCACGTCACCACGCGTAAAACGCCAGTGATCGACGAGTGCCAGCGCGTTGCTGGCCAGATTCCGGTGCGTCAGCATCGCTCCCTTGGAGCGGCCGGTCGTCCCGGACGTGTAGAGCAGCGCCGCCAGATCGTCGGGTGCTGAAGTCACGGTGTCGAAGTCTGGCGCCTCATCGCGCGCAAGCTCGAGCAAGCTGCCTTCTTCGCCGGCCAGCGTGAGCACCGTCGCCTCGGATCGCAGCGCTCCGATGCTCTGCGCGTCGCCGGGTGCGCAGACGATGACCCGCGGCTCGGCATCGCCGAAGAAATAGGCAAGCTCGCTCTTACGGTATCCGGTGTTGAGCGGCAGGTAGACCAGTCCCGCCCGCAGGCAGCCGAGGTAGAGCGCAAGCGCCTGCCAGCATTTGTCGATCTGCGCGGCGACGCGGTCGCCGGCAACGCAGCCGGCGGCGACGAGCACGTGCGCGATGCGCGCCGAAGCGGCGTCGAGATCGTCGTAATGAATCACCGGGCCGCCCGGAAGCAGAATGCACGGCTGCTCGAGATTCTCGGCGAAATGATCGCGCAGCAACGCGAACAGATTGGCATTCATTAGCGGGCTTGAATTCGCTTGCGGCCAAAACGACGCATCGTCGCAGGCATGCGGCCAAGATTACAACATCGCGCAGGCAACGGGGGCCTCGCGGTCAGGGTCGCCGTCAAGCGAGGCAGACTGGCTCGTCCTCGCGCCGCGAGCGAATCTGCGCCGCTATTCGACCGGGCGTTGCTCGGCCAACTTGTCCGGCTTGGGCGGCGAAATCTTCCTGATGCCTTTCGAGATCAGCGGCCAGAACAGCATGATCAACGACAGCGTGGTGATACTTCCGACCAACGGGTTCGACCACATTATCGACATGTTGCCCTGGGAGACCAGCATTGCCTGGCGAAACGCGTTCTCGGCGTTATTGCCGAGCACCAGCGCCAGCACCATCGGCGCGAGCGGGTAGTCGAGCTTTTTGAAAATGTAACCGATGACTCCGAAGCCGAGCATGAACCAGATATCCTGCATCGCATTGTTGACGGTGTACGCGCCGATCGCGCAAATGGCGACGATCACCGGGGCGATGATCGAGAACGGGATGCGCAGGATGCCGGCGAACAGCGGTACCAGGCTGAGCACGACGATCAGCCCGGCGACGTTGCCGAGATACATGCTGGCGATGAGCCCCCATACGAAGTCGGGCTTCTCGGTAAACAACAGTGGGCCGGGCTGCAAGCCCCAGATCAACAGGCCGCCGAGCAATACCGCCGCGGTGGGCGAGCCGGGGATGCCCAGCGTGATCATCGGCAACAGCGCGCTCGTCCCGGCGGCGTGGGCGGCGGTTTCCGGCGCGATCACGCCTTCCAGAACGCCGGTGCCGAACTTGTCGCCATCCTTGGAAAACTTCTTGGCCACGCCGTAGCTCATGAACGACGCCGGCGTCGCGCCGCCGGGCGTGATGCCCATCCAGCACCCGATCGCCGTGCTCCGTATGAAAGTCATCCAGTACCTCGGCAGCTTGCGCCAGGTTTCCAGCACGACCTTGGGATTGAGCTTGGCCTGCACGCCGTGGAATGCGAGCCCTTCTTCCATCGACAGCAGAATTTCGCCGATACCGAAGAGCCCGATCACCGCGATGAGGAAGTCGAATCCTTTCATCAGACTCAGAAATCCGAAAGTCAGGCGCAATTGTCCGGTGACGATGTCGATGCCGACCGTGGACAGGGCGAAGCCGAGCATCATCGAAATGAGAATCTTCCATGCCGACCCCTTGCCCATCCCGACAAAGCTGCAGAACGTAAGGAGATACACCGAGAAAAATTCGGGCGGCCCGAACTGGAGCGCGAATCTCGCGATCATCGGCGCCAGAAAAGTGATCATCACGACGGCGACGAATGCGCCGACGAACGACGAAGTAAATGACGCCGCCAGTGCCTCCCCGGCGCGACCTTTCTGCGCGAGCGGATAGCCATCGAACGTGGTCGCAACCGACCAGGGTTCGCCTGGAATATTGAAAAGTATCGAGGCGATCGCCCCGCCGAACAGCGCTCCCCAATAGATGCACGACAACATGATGATCGCGGACGTCGGCGGCATCGTGAACGTGAGGGGCAGCAGGATCGCAATGCCATTGGCGGCGCCCAAGCCGGGCAGCACGCCGATGATCACGCCGAGAACGATGCCCAGGAACATCAGGCCCACGTTGAACGGCGTGAGAACGACCGCGAACCCGTGAAAGAGGAGATTCAGATCTGCCACTCAGCGCTCCTGGGTTGATTTGACATGCGTTTGCGCGGTACTCCGGCCGTCCCGCCAGTCGATTAGTAGCCGGTCCAACCCGTCAGATTCCAATGCCCTTTGTAAAGCGGGACCTGAAACCATACTTCGAACATCAGGAAAAACAGCACGCTGATCGCGACCCCGAGGGCTGCGCTTTTTCCCCACGAGTACTTTCCGAGCATCCGCATGAAAAGCGAGATATAGATCGCCGACGAGACGTACATCCCTATGAGCTGGATGCCCAGGTCCAACACGCCGCCTACCGTCGCGGTCACGTCGTTCTTGGGAGGCACGACTACCGGCTCCGTCCTCAGCTGCGCGGTCGAGGCCCATGACCTGGACGGCGACGCCACGCTGGCGCCGACCCTCCTTTCCTTCGTCACTGACTCCGGCCTGATTCTGGGCAGCGGACCGAGCTACACGCTGACCGCCCAAGACCGCGGCAGGGTCATCCGCTGTCATGCCGAGGTCACCGATGACCA
>DAIQRF010000146.1:0-5367 GCA_036786505.1 Casimicrobiaceae bacterium
CGCGAGGATTGGATGTCACCGGTTGCATCGGGGTCGAATTCCGCGGACGCCATGGCGATCTGCCCGTGCAGCCTCGGCACGCTGGGCGCGATCGCCGCCGGCCTTGCCGACAACCTGATCGAGCGCGCCGCCGACGTGATGCTCAAGGAGCGCCGGCCGCTGGTGCTCGTCCCGCGGGAGACGCCGCTGTCCGCGATTCATCTCGAAAACATGCTCAAGCTTGCCCGCGCCGGCGCGGTGATCCTGCCGCCTTGCCCGGGCTTCTATGGCAATCCACAGTCCATCGGCGAGCTGGTCGATTTTATCGTCGCCCGGATTCTCGACCAGCTAGGCGTCAGCCATGCGTTGGGTCCGCGCTGGGGCGCCCGGAGCGGACAACCGCCTTCGGCCGAGCGTGCTTGAAGCTTGCGGTCACCAAGCTGCATGCCGCAGATGTTTCCCTTCCTTCGCGCCGGTACGCGTTCGCCGACGACGCTGCCGCTGTTTCCGCTGAAGACCGTCCTGTTTCCGGGGCGGTTGCTGCCGCTCAAAGTGTTTGAGCAGCGATATATCGACATGACTACGGCGTGCCTCAAGGACGAGCAGCCGTTCGGCGTGTGCCTTCTCACCCGCGGGGAAGAGGTTGCACAGCGGGTCGCGCAGCGCGATCATGTTGTCGCCCGCACATCCATAGCCTTCGCCCTCATCGGAACGCAGGCGCGAATTGTCTCGTGGGACATGCCGCAGCTTGGCATACTGCATCTGAAGACCGAGGGCGGCACGCGATTTCAGGTGCAATCGAGCAGCGTCGCCGACGATGGACTCATCGTCGCTCAGGTGACGCCTCTGCCACCGGAGCCGGCAGTCAAGCTTCCGGAAGCATTCGCGCCGCTCGCCAGCCTGCTCGAGCTGATGATCAAACGCGCCGGGCCCGAGAATTTTTCGGCGCAGCCGGCGTTGAACGATGCGTCCTGGGTCGGCTACCGACTCGCCGAATTGCTTCCGCTGCCGCTGGCGATCAAGCAAAGCATGCTCGAGATCAACGACAGCGTCGTTCGGTTGAAGGTCCTCGCGCAATTTCTCAAGCAGCAGGGGCTGGTCTGAATCGAAAGGCGTCGAACGGCCCTGGCTCGCTGCTCACAGCGCCGGATGGAATGTCGCGGCGCGTATAATTGCTGCCATCTTCATCGAATCTGTCTCGTCATGGCCGGCCACAGCAAGTGGGCGAACATCAAGCACAAGAAGGCTGCGACCGACGCCAAGCGCGGCAAGATCTTCACTCGCCTCATCCGCGAAATCACGGTCTCGGCCAAGCTTGGTGGCAGCGATGTTTCGACCAACCCGCGACTGCGACTCGCGGTCGACAAGGCGGCGGCCAACAACATGCCGAAGGATACCGTCGATCGCGCCATCAAGCGCGGCGCCGGCGAGCTCGAAGGCATCAACTACGAGGAAGTGCGATATGAAGGCTACGGCATCAACGGCGCCGCGGTCATCGTCGATTGCCTGACCGACAATCGCGTTCGAACGGTGGCCGACGTGCGCCACGCGTTCTCCAAGTACGGCGGCAATCTCGGGACGGACGGCTCGGTCGCGTTTCTGTTCAGGCATTGCGGCCAGCTCCTCTTCGCGCCGGGGACCGACGAGAACAAGCTGATGGACGCGGCGCTGGAATCAGGCGCCGACGACGTGGTCAATCACGATGACGGCTCAATCGAGGTCATTACCGTGCCGAACGATTTCGTTGCGGTAAAGGACGCTCTGGCAAAGGCGAAGCTAGACCCCGAATTCGCCGAGGTGACGATGAAGCCGACCACGGAAATAGAATTCAGCGGCGACGATGCGGCCAGAATGCAAAAGCTGCTCGATGCGCTCGAAGCCATCGACGATGTCCAGGATGTCTATACCACGGCGGTCATCGAAAACGCATGAGCGCGCCACGCTTGCACAACGCGCGATCCGGTTGACCATACGCCGCATCCTCGGCATCGATCCCGGTCTGCGCGTCACCGGGTTCGGCGTCATCGTCGCTTCCGGCGGCAAGCTGCGGTACGTGGCCAGCGGCTGCATCCGCAATACCCAAGGAGAACTGCCCGAGCGGCTGGAGCTCATCCTGCGCGACCTGGCAAGTGTCATCGTCGCTCACCAACCAAGCGAAGTTGCAGTCGAGAAGGTTTTCGTGAACGTCAACCCGCATTCGACGCTGCTGCTCGGCCAGGCGCGCGGTGCCGCCATCGCGGCTGCGGTTCTCGCCCACCTGCCGGTCTCTGAATACACGGCCTTGCAGGTCAAGCAGGCGGTCGTGGGCCATGGCAAGGCCGCCAAAGAACAGGTGCAGGCGATGGTGATGCGACTGCTCGCGCTGCCCGCGGCGCCTTCTGCCGACGCCGCCGATGCACTCGCGTGCGCCATCTGCCATGCTCACGGAAGCGAGGGCATGGGCGGCTTGCGCCGGGCGGGCTATCGCGTGCGGCGCGGCCGGCTCCTGTAACGTCGCGGTGCCTGAAAGCGCGTCTTGATGTCGATCGCGCGCGGTGGCGCAGGTTTAGCGTCGCATGCGTCACCCCGTCTTTCGACATTGGCGCCGCGTGCGATAATTCGCCGCGTGTTGTTGCTAAAACCGTTGCTGCCAAAACCGTTGCCCCCAATACCTTTCGCATTCCTTCCGACCGGGGTCGCAATCGAACGCTTTCTCGCGTCCGGTTTGCGTTACGCGCCATGATCGGCCGCCTTTCCGGCACGCTGATCGAGAAGAACCCGCCGCAGATTCTCCTCGACGTGCAAGGTGTCGCGTACGAAATCGACGTGCCGATGAGCACGTTCTACAACCTGCCGAACGTCGGCGAGAATGTAGTGCTGTTCACACATCTGGTCGTGCGCGAGGACGCCCACCTGCTCTTCGGCTTCGGATCGGAAAACGAGCGGCGCGCATTCCGGCAGCTAATCAAGATCAGCGGCATCGGCGCGCGCATCGCGCTTTCGGTTTTGTCGGGCCTGTCCGTTGCCGAGCTCGCGCAGGCGGTCACGATGCAGGAGTCGGGCCGTCTCACCAAGATACCGGGCATCGGCAAAAAAACCGCCGAACGCCTCCTGCTGGAGCTCAAGGACAAGCTGGGCGCCGATCTTACCACCGGGGTCGGTATTCATCGCGCCGCGCCGGTCGCGTCCGACGTACTGCATGCATTGATTTCTCTGGGCTACAGCGACAAGGAAGCCGCGAACGCGGTCAAACAGCTGCCCGATGGCATCGTGCTCGCCGACGGCATCCGGCAGGCGCTGAAGCTGCTGGCGAAGGCATAATAGCCCGATGATCGAAGCCGACCGCCTGATCGCCGCCGCGCCGGTGAACCCGCAGGAGGAAGTGCTCGACCGCACGCTGCGGCCGCGCGCGCTCGACGAATACATCGGCCAGGAAAAAATCCGCGGTCAGTTCTCGATCTTTATCGAAGCCGCGAAAAAGCGCAAAGAGTCGCTCGATCACGTGCTCCTGTTCGGTCCGCCGGGACTCGGCAAGACGACGCTCTCTCACATCATTGCGCACGAGCTCGGGGTGAACCTGCGCCAGACGTCGGGCCCGGTGCTGGAGCGCGCCGGCGACCTCGCCGCCTTGCTCACCAACCTCGAACCGAACGACGTGCTGTTCATCGACGAGATCCACCGCCTGTCACCGGTCGTCGAAGAAATTCTGTATCCCGCGCTCGAGGACTTCAAGATCGACATCATGATCGGCGAGGGGCCCAGCGCCCGCAGCGTGAAGCTCGATCTGCAGCCGTTCACGCTGGTCGGCGCGACCACGCGCGCCGGCATGCTCACCAACCCGCTGCGCGACCGCTTCGGGATCGTTGCCCGGCTCGAGTTCTATTCCGCCGAGGAACTCACGCGTATCGTCACGCGCTCGGCCAAGCTGCTCGAGGTCGCGATCGAACCCGAGGGCGCGGTCGAGATCGCGCGCCGCTCGCGCGGCACGCCGCGCATCGCTAACCGGCTCTTACGTCGGGTGCGCGATTTTGCCGAGGTTCGCGCCTCCGGACATGTCACCCGAGTCGTCGCCGATGCCGCCCTGAAAATGCTCGATGTCGACGGCTCGGGCCTCGACGTCATGGACCGCAAGCTTCTGCAATGCGTTCTGGACAAGTTCGGCGGCGGTCCGGTCGGCATCGACAACCTGGCGGCGGCAATCGGCGAGGAACGCGACACCATCGAGGACGTGCTCGAACCGTTTCTCATCCAGCAGGGATTCCTGCAGCGGACCAATCGCGGCCGCATCGCGACGCCGCTCGCATACCGCCACTTCGGCATCGTTCCTCCGGCCGCCGCCGGCGAGCTGTTCACCGAATGAAAGCGGCGGCGAGGCGACCCTTCTTCCGGAACGTCCGCGTTTACTACGAAGACACCGATGCCGCAGCAGCGCCCTTGGAGAACCCCCGTTGAACCTGCACCCCGATCTGTCGTTTGTTTCCATGGTTGCCCACGCCAGCGTGGTGGTGCAGGCCGTGATGTTGCTGCTGTTGCTGCTCTCGCTGTGGTCGTGGTGGCAGATTTTTCTCAAGATGTTCGCGCTCAAACGCGCGGCGTCGAAGACCGATGCCTTCGAGGACGAATTCTGGAAAGGCGGTGATCTGAACGCCCTCTTCCAGCGCGCGAGCCAGAGTCGCGACAGCGCGGCGCTGGAGCGCATCTTCTCGGCAGGCTTTCGCGAATTCTCCAAGCATCGCAAGCAGGGCACATCGTCGGCCGCGACGATGGACAGCGCGCGGCGCGCGATGCGTGCGTCGTATCAACGCGAGATCGACGCGATAGAAGCCAACCTCGCCGGATTGGCGACCGTCGGCTCGGTTAGCCCCTACATCGGGCTGTTCGGCACCGTATGGGGCATCATGAACGCGTTTCGGGGCCTTTCCAACGTAAGTCAGGCAACGCTGGCGCAGGTCGCGCCGGGCATTGCCGAGGCGCTGATCGCCACCGCCATCGGCCTGTTCGCGGCGATTCCGGCGGTCGTCGCCTATAACCGCTACACCCACGATGTCGATCGTCTGGCCACGCGGTTCGAGACATTCATCGAAGAGTTCTCGAACATCCTGCAGCGGCAGGGATGATTTTCCAGCACCAGTCCCGACATGCGCCGCCCCCGCAAATCGATCAACCAGATCAACGTCGTTCCGTATATCGACGTGATGCTGGTACTGCTGGTGATCTTCATGGTTACCGCGCCGCTGATCAACCCAGGCGAGATCCAGCTGCCGAGCGTCGGCAGCAAACTCACCACGCCTGTCTCGCCGCTGGAGATCACCGTCAAGGCCGATCAGACGCTTTTGTTCCGTGAAGGTCCGCCCGCGGCGTTCAAGATGTCTCGTGACGAGCTCATCGCGCGCATCCGCGACCGGCAGG
>DAIQRF010000146.1:5377-6072 GCA_036786505.1 Casimicrobiaceae bacterium
GGGGCAGAAATCGGTGGGTTTCGTGCTCACGGCAGGCGAAGAATCGCGAACAGCCGGTGGTGATCTACGCCGACGGCGCGGTGCCTTACAAGGACGTGATCGGCGTGCTCGATATGCTGCAGAGGAACGGCGTACGCAAGGTCGGCCTGATGGCGCGTCCGCAGTCCAACTGACCGGCGATGCCTCCGTCGCGAACGGCCACGCGCTGGTCGACCGGGAAGTGGATCGCGGCCATCCTCGCGGTTGCAGTTCACCTCGGATTCGTCGTCTTCCTGATCTTCAGCGTCACGTGGCAAAACCCGAAGCCCGAAGCGGTAAGCGTCGAGCTCTACGCTCCGCCGGCGCGGGTGCCGGAAAAGACCGCGCCGCCGAAGCCCGCACCCGAGCCGCCTAAACCTCCACCCGAGCGGCCCAAACCTCCGCCCGAGCCGCCCAAGGCGCAACCGGAGCCACCGAAGCCTGTGCCCAAGGTCGAGCCTCCCCAGCCCACCAAGGCGGACATTGCGCTGAAGGAAAAGCAGGAGCGCGAACGCAAGCAAAAGGAGGAAAAGGAACGCAAAGACATCGAAAAGCGCGAAGCCGACAAGCGCGACGCGGAAAAAAAGAAACAGGAAGAAAAACGCCTGGCCGAGGTCCGCGATCGGCAGACGCGCGAAGCCGAGGCGCTCAAAGCGCAGGCAGAGAGAGAACGGCTA
>DAIQRF010000147.1:0-6059 GCA_036786505.1 Casimicrobiaceae bacterium
GCCATGAAGTGGATGGATGACCTTTCCCGTTGGCATCCGGTGCTGATCGGCGGGGCCGCAGCGGGGTGGGCAACGGAGCACAGCGACGTTCATCTGGAGCTCGAGGCCGAAGACCCCAAGGAAGTCGAGCTTGCCCTGATCAACGCCGGAGTGGAGTACGCGACGGCGGCCGCGACCAACTCTTCGTCTCGCGTTGAATTGCGGGTCGACGGCGAGCATTGCGGAATCCGGCTGTCGATCCTCTCGCCGCTGCAGCGTCGCAATCGGCCGCGCCGTGACGACGCCCGGTTGTCGTCAGCCGAATTGCGATCGCTGCTCCGGGACTAGCATTCGTCCTTGAGCCACGCCGCGGCAGCGATCGCAAAATAGGTCAGGATGGCGTCCGCGCCGGCCCGCTTGAACGCGAGCAGCACTTCCATGGCGCAGGCCCGCTCGTCCAACCATCCATTGCCCGCCGCGGCCTTGAGCATCGCGTACTCGCCGCTGACCTGATACACCGCGGTCGGTACGCCGAAGGTGTCTTTGACCCGGCGCACGATGTCCAGATAGGGCAGGCCGGGCTTCACCATGACCATGTCGGCGCCTTCCTGCAGATCGAGATAAACCTCCCATAACGCTTCGTCGGCGTTGGCGGGATCCATCTGGTAGGTGTGCTTGCCGACGCTGCCGAGATTTGCCGCGGAGCCGACGGCATCGCGGAACGGCCCATAAAAGCTCGACGCATACTTAGCCGAATACGCCAGAATGCGCGGCTTGTCGAAGCCCGCTTGATCCAGGGCGGACCGCAGCGCGCCGACGCGCCCGTCCATCATGTCCGAAGGCGCAAGTATGTCGACCCCCGCCTCGGCATGGCACAGTGCCTGGCGGGTCAAGGCAACGACGGTTGGATCGTTGGCCACGTAGCCGGTCTCGTCGAGCAAGCCGTCCTGGCCGTGGCTAGTGTACGGATCGAGGGCGACATCGGTCATGATCCCCAACGCCGGAAAGCGCGCCTTGAGCGCCCGGACCGCGCTTGGCACCAGACCCTTCGAATCCCAGGCGGCTGCGGCGTCCAGCGATTTGCGAGTCGCCTCGATAACCGGGAACAGCGCCATCGCGGGAATGCCCAGCTCGACACAGCGCTCGGCGTCGCGGAACAGCAGGTCGACGCTCTTGCGCGAAACGCCGGGCAGGGACGACACCTGCTCTTCGCGATTGCTGCCGTCGAGAACAAATACCGGATAGATGAAATCGGCGCTGGAAAGCGCGGATTCGCGCATCAGGCGGCGCGAAAATTCGTCGCGACGCATGCGGCGCGGGCGCCGCGCGGGAAACTTTCCGACGAAGTTCATGGGTTGGCTCAGGTGGGCTACAGAATCGGGGAGAAGCCGGATCGTAGCGCGCGGTCAAGCTCGGGAGCAACCGCGCAGTGCGACGCGACGTCGCGCGGCGCCAAAAAGAGACGGGCACACCGGCGCGGAACTTTTTGCAAACGGCCGAAGTCTTATCTGCAGACGGTTATACGTCTCCCGCTTCCCTCCCTGAGCGGGTGCCTTTCGGTTGCGTGAACTCACCTGCCGAAGGGCGTTCTTAGGCCCCGTTTCAATCCCCTTGATGCCGGGGCCTTTCTTTTTTTCCCGACGGATGCCGGCTCCTTGCACGCTCGCTGCTCAGAACGCCGGCTCCTTGTACGCTATTTGGGCGATGCAATGTCTTGTGTCGCCGGCCGGCGCCGATTCGCGGGCGCTCGCACCCCACTCGCTTCGCGAGCGGGACTAAGGCTCGCTGCTCACGGACGCAGCCACGGCGCGATGGCGGCCTCCGCCTCGGCAAGCCCGGATCGCGGCATAGCCGAGAACAACTGCACGCTGGTCTGCGCCGAGTAAATGCCATAGTCCTCGACCAGCGCGCGGCGCACGCTCTCCAGCATCCGGCGCTGTTCGCCGGTGGAAAGCTTGTCCGACTTGGTCATGAGCATGTGCAGCGGCCGGCCCGTCGGCAGGAACCACTCGATCATGCGCCGATCCAGCTCGGTCAGCGGGTGGCGCGCGTCCATCACCAACACCAGGCCGGCGAGAACTTCGCGCTGGGCGAGATAGCGGGCGAGAAACTGCTGCCAGTATCGCCGCATCTCGAGCGGCACCTTCGCATAGCCGTACCCCGGCAGATCCGCGAGCAGCGCGCCCGATTTCAAACGAAAGAAGTTGATGTGCTGCGTGCGCCCCGGTGTCTTGCTGACAAATGCAAGCCGGGTGTGCTGCGCCAGCGCGTTGATCGCGGACGACTTTCCGGCGTTGGATCGTCCCGCAAAGGCGACTTCCGGCACTCCCTCCACCGGCAGCTGCGACCAGTCTGCGGCGGTGGTCAGAAATTCGGCATGATGAAACGGGTGCGCGGTGCGCGCGTTAGCGCCTAGCTCGGCGCGAGCTACTTTCGGTACAATATGACGTTTGGGACGTCTGCCGTCTGGTGAATGCATGGGCTGAGGATGCGCCGCTGATGTTCGTGGTCACAGGTCATGGTCACAGGGCGGCTGGCGGGGGGACCACGGTGACAGGGAGTTGGAAAAAATGAAATACCGGTTGCTGCTCGCGGCCGCGTCGGCCGCGTTGGGCTTGTTTACCTCATTGGCGGCAGGCGCGGATGGGCTGGTTCAGAGTCCGGCTCCCAAGCCCGATCTCGCGCAAGCGCAGCAGATCGTCAGTCAGGTATGCGCCGCGTGCCACGGCGCCGACGGTAACAGCGCGAGCCCTGCGAATCCAAGCATTGCGGGGCAGCACGCCGAGTATATCACCCTGCAATTGATGCATTTCCAGAGCGGAATTCGCGCCAACGCCGTCATGCAGGCGATGTCGGCAAAGCTGACGCCGGAGGAAATGCAAGCCCTCGGGATCTTTTTCGCGCAGCAAAAAGCCAAGCCATCGGCGGCGAAAGATCGGGAGCTGGTCGCCGCCGGACAAAAGATCTTCCGCGGCGGCAATGCGAGCAGCGGATTGCCTGCCTGCGCCGCGTGCCACTCCCCCGATGGAGCGGGCATCCCGGCGCGATATCCGCGCGTCGGCGGCCAATACGCCGACTACACGTTGGCGCAGCTGAAGGCATTCAAGGCGGGCGAGCGTGGAGCGGACAAGGACGGCAAGGACGTCAACGGCAAGCTTATGGCTCAGATCGCATCCAGAATGAGCGAGCGCCAAATGCAGGCGGTGGCGGAGTTCACTTCGGGCTTGCACTGAGGAAGGTGCTCGCGGCAAAAGGGCGGCCCTGAAACGCCGCCCTTTCTGGCTGCGTCACCGAAAAGGGCGGCCCGAAACGTCGCCCTTTCTGGCTGCATCACCGAAAAGGGCGGCCCGAAACGCCTCCCTTTTTCTTACCGTCCAGGGGCCGGTCATGGCCGCAACCATCGCCTCGCTGCACGTCTATCCGGTCAAGAGCTGCCGCGGAATCGCGCTGGAGACCTCGCCGGTCGGCGAGCGCGGCCTGGCCTTCGACCGCGAATGGATGATCGTCGATGGCGACGGTCGATTCGTCACCCAGCGTGACGTGCCGCGCCTGGCGCTGGTCGAGCCGTCGCTGACCACCGCGGCTCTGGAGCTTGCGACGCCGGGCAGCCGGCGATTGGCCGTGCCCCTCAGCTTTAACGGGGCAACGCGCCCGGTGACGGTATGGCGTGACAGCATTCCGGCCGTCGATCAGGGTGACGAGGCGGCAGCATGGCTGTCGTCTGCGCTGCAGATTCCCCTCCGTCTTGTGCGATTCGACCTCGCGGTTCGGCGCTATTGCAACGTGACCTATGCCGGCGATTCGGGGGCGCACACGGCGTTTGCGGACGCGTATCCACTGCTGATCCTGTCCGAGGCATCGCTTGCCGACCTCAATTCGCGTCTCGCGCAGCCGTTGCCGATGAATCGATTCCGTCCCAACGTGGTGTTGTCCGGTATCGATGCCTACGACGAGGATCACATCGACGAGGTTCGCGTTGGCGACCTCGCGTTCAAGCTGGTCAAGCATTGCACACGCTGCCAGGTTACGACCACGGATCAGAGCACTGCCATCGTCGGCACGGAGCCGCTTTCGACGCTGGCGCGCTACCGGATGAATGCCGAGCTTGGAGGCGTGACGTTCGGCATGAATGCGATCGTCGCTGCCGGCGCCGGCCTTGCCATCAGCCGCGGCGATAGAACGAGCTGCGCTTTCAAGTTCTGACCTGCCGCCGGCCGGGTGCGCAGTTCAGCGCAGCTCGGCCATGCAGGCGTGAAGCATTTCGTCCCACGGTGGCAGAGCAAATCCGAAGGTGTCCGCGAACTTGCCGCTGGCGAGCACTGAGCGGCGCGGCCGGCGCGCGGCGGTTGGATATTCCGCGCTGGTGATCGGCGCGACACGCGGGCGATCCGCGCCCGCAAAAATCGCCCGCGCAAAGTCAAACCAGCTAACGCTGCCGCTACCGCTCAAATGATAAAGCCCGGCGCGCTCGGCGAGATCCGCGCTGCCGCGTCCCACGAGCACCGCGGTCGCATCTGCCAAAGACCGTGTCCAGTTGGGTGTGCCCCATTGATCGGCGACGACTCTCAGCTCTTCGCGCCCAGCGGCAAGCCTTCGCATGGTGGTCAGGAAATTTTGGCCGCGAAGTCCGTAAACCCAGCTGGTGCGCAGCACCAGATTCGCACCGCCGACTGCCGCGATCGCGCGCTCGCCGCCAAGCTTGCTGTGACCGTAGGCGTTGATGGGATTGGGGGTTGCTTGCTCGTCGTACGGTGCCGTGGCTGCGCCGTCGAACACGTAGTCGGTCGAGTAGTGAATGAAGAGCGCACCGGCGCGTTTGGCTTCCTCGGCGAGAATGCCGGGAGCCCGGGCATTGATCGCGTCGGCCTGGCCGGGCTCACTTTCCGCGCGATCGACGGCGGTATAGGCGGCGGCATTGACGATTATGCGCGGCCGCGCGTTGCGTACCGCGGTGACCACCGCGTCGGCGTCGGCCAGATCGAGCGCGGCGCGGTCCAGGGCAACGACTTGGCCGTGCGCGGGCAGCACGCGCGCGAGCTCGAATCCTAGCTGTCCCGCCGACCCGATAAGCAGTATCGTCGGTCGCGTCACGGATACGCGTCGGCGAGCGCGAATGGGGTCCCGGCCGCGTCCTTGGCGGCAAGCGTCGGCGCTTGCTGGAGAGGCCAGGCGATGCCGAGCGCGGCATCGTTCCACAGCAGGTTGCGCTCGAACTCCGGGTACCAATAATCCGTGGTCTTGTAGAGAAACTCCGCCGCTTCCGAAAGCACGACAAAGCCGTGCGCGAACCCCGGCGGAATCCACAGCAACTGCTTGTCGTGCGCAGACAGCGTCACGCCGATCGAGCGTCCGAACGTCGGCGAGCTTCGCCTCATATCGACCGCGACGTCGTAGACCTCGCCCGAGATGACCCTGACCAGCTTGCCCTGCGCGTGCTCGATCTGATAATGCAATCCGCGCAGCACGCCTCGCGCGGAGCGGGAGTGGTTATCCTGCACGAACTCGACATCGAGCCCGGCAGCGGCCATCGCCCGGCGATTGTAGCTTTCGAAAAAAAAGCCGCGCGCGTCTCCGCAAACGCGCGGCTCGATCAGCAGCACATCGGCGAGCGCCGTCGGTGTGACCTTCATCGACTAGTGGCCTGTAACGCCCGATTCGGTGCTGAGTGCAACGTTATGGCGCGGCGATCCGCGCCGAGCCTCAGTTGGCGAATGAGGCGCCGCAGCGAAGCAAGGGTAAGTTCCCTTGCGAGCTGTGGCAACGCCGCGATCGGTGCGGAGCCTCACTTGGCAACTGAGCCAGACAGTATCGAATTGGGCGTTACAGGCCACTGGCTGGTCAGCGTACCACCGGCTCGCGCAACAGGCCGAGCAGGTAACGGCCGTACGCATTTTTTGCCATCGCGTTGCCGAGCAGTTCAAGACTGGCCGCGTCGATATAGCCGAGCCGGTATGCAATCTCCTCCGGACACGCGATTTTCAGGCCCTGCCTCCGCTCGATGGTGGCGATGTACTGCCCGGCCTCAAGCAGCGATTCGTGCGTGCCGGTGTCGAGCCAGGCCATGCCGCGTCCCATCACCT
>DAIQRF010000148.1:0-680 GCA_036786505.1 Casimicrobiaceae bacterium
CGTGCAATCTGCTCAGTATTTCCAGGGTAGACAGGCACAGCAGCTGCATCTCGTCGGTGATCTTCACCATCGCCTCGTCGTTGGTCCCGAGCCCCTCGACATTGTCCCGCCACGCTGTCCACAGGCGCTCCGCCTCCGCCGGACCCGGCGCGGGCAAGACCTGCGCGAGGTCGCGAATATAAATCATGCGCCCCCATCCCTGCACCGGATCGCCGAGCTGCCGGTTTTTCTGGAAGTGCAAGTATTCCACGACGATCTGCGCTTCGCCCAGATTCTTGAGCGTCTCGAACGCGGCGATGCGCACGCTGTGGTTGATTTCGGTCTTCTCGTTGCGCCAGGTGTTATACGCCATCCCCGAAAGCGCGACGATGATGCTGAAGATGGCCACGATGTTGGCACGAATCTGTGACAGGATTTGCGCGCGGTTGATTACGATCTTCATTGGACCGCCTCCACATGTTTCACAGCCCGGGATTGTCCCTCAGAAAGTACAAACGTATTCGTCGAGCATGCGATCGGCAGCGTGCAGCGTCCGATGAGCAACGCCGATCTGCAGCGCAAGTTTCACGGTCTGGTTGACCCGGTCCTGGGCAACGCGCGCGCCGAGCGCCTGATCGAGCACTGCGCGACACTGTCGGGCGCCGCGGATGTGCGCGCGCTGACGGCGTCGGCGCGATCGT
>DAIQRF010000148.1:690-6029 GCA_036786505.1 Casimicrobiaceae bacterium
CCGTTGCCGCCGAGTAAATTCGGCCCTACAGCGCGGAGCTGCCGCTCGCGAGCAACGTCGGCGTCACGGTCAACGAGACCGCCGGCGCGGAGGTGCTGACAAAGAATCGGCTCGTATAGTCGAACTCGCCGATGCCTCCCATGCAGACCCAGCATAGCAGCGCGGCGCGCGCCCGCACCCAATGGGGACCCGGCGCAAGATCGACCGTGGCGGTCGCTCCCGAGCTGGTGAACGTCAGCGCAGACCGCTGAATTTTCCTCCCATCCACCTCGACGATGGGTCCCATGCCGAGACCGCCACTCGGCCAGATGAGTCGAATCGTCACCGGTACCAGCGCTTCGGTGCCGCTGACCAGATCACCGTCTCTCGGATAGATCTCCAGCGAAGTGCAGCCGCAAGCCAACGCGGCCATGAGCACAGGAAAAATCCAGCGAATCGACATATTCTACCTCCCCAGGAGAGTCCAGACTGCGGCGGAGTTCCTTCGCGCCGACGAACAAATTCTCTGCGTAGCTGGATCCGGCGACGAACCTGCGCCACTATGCGCTGCCGGTGCGCATCCGGCAACAATCGCACGCATCCCGTCAGGACCGAAAGCTGCTGAATGAAATCGGCGCTACTGCCGTGAGCGAGCATAACGACGGCGAGCGCGAGCCCGAGCATTTATTGTCCCGTGAAAGTCGATGCCGACACGACTATCATGCAGCCACGCACACGGCGAACACTCCATTTGCCCGGCGCGAGCGCTGCGCACAAGTCCCGCACGCGCCCTTGTATACTTTCCTTTCCATCAGCCCCTGGAGAACACTATGGCAATGTGGCGAGGTGTCGGCGGCCTGACCACGATCGTCGCTGGGGCAACCCACTATTGGGAGGCGGCGATGACCGAGGCGCCCCATGCTAGCGCACGAAACGCTTTGTAGCTGCGGTAGGCCGCGATGCAAGCCGACGCCGAATACTACGCCCGCCTGCCGATCTTCGACGGGTTCGCAAGCATCATGGATCCGGCGCGGTATCAACCGCTGCCGGACGATTGGGTGCTGGGCTTGACCGACGTCGTGAGCTCCACCAAAGCGATCGAAGAGGGGCGGTACAAGGCGGTGAACACGGCCGGAGCCTCGGTCATTGCCGCGGTCTCGAATGCACTCGGAGGCCGCAAGTTTCCCTTCGTCTTCGGCGGCGACGGCGCGAGCTTCGCCGTCTCCGCCGAAGACCAGGGACTGGCGCGCGCCGCGCTCGCTGCGACCGCGGCCTGGACGCGCGACGATCTCAAGCTCGAGCTTCGCGTTGCGCTCGTTCCCGTTTCCGCCGTGAAAGAACAGGGGCTCAACGTCAGCGTGGCCCGATTCGCACCCTCGAAGAACGTTTCGTATGCGATGTTCTCCGGCGGCGGGCTCGCGTGGGCCGATCGGGCGATGAAGCAAGGACGCTTCGCCGTCTCGCCGGCGACGCTTGGCACGCGTCCCGACTTAAGCGGTTTGTCGTGCCGCTGGAACGACATTCCGGCGTCGCACGGACTGATCCTGTCGCTGGTGGTGGCGCCGGTGACCAACGGCGATCCCGCGTTTCGCAAGCTGGTCGAAGAGCTGCTGGCTGAGCTCGAAAGCAGCTCCGAGGTGGCGCGGCCGGTGCCGGAAGGCGCTCCCGGCGTCGGCTGGCCGCCGCCGGGATTGGACCTCGAGGCGCGCGCATCGCGCAAGAGCGGCGAGCGTCTTTTCATGCGGCGGCTGCGCGTGAGCGCGGGCACGCTGCTCGCCTTCATGATCATGCGCTTCGGCATTCGCGTCGGCGGTTTCGATCCCGCGGTCTACCGGCGCGAGGTGGTTGAGAATTCGGACTTCCGCAAGTACGACGATAACCTGCGCATGACACTCGATTGCACGCCCGCGCTCGCCGACAGGATCGAGCAGCGCCTTACGAAGGCGGAGACGGACAAGATCGCGCGCTTCGGCCTGCACCGCCAGCCCTCGGCGATCATGACCTGCATCGTGCCGTCGATTGCGGAAAGCACCCACGTGCACTTCGTCGACGGCGCCGCCGGCGGATATGCGTTGGCCGCGAGACGGCTCAAGCTCAATTAGGCTCGATTAAGGAGGAACCATGCCGCTCTGGGCGCGCGTTATCCATGAAGGACGCGAATGCTTCGGCACCGTCGACGGTGAAACGATCCGGCTGCATGAAGGAGACATGCTTGCGAATCCGCGGCCAACCGGGGAGTCGATCCCGCTCAACGCCGCGAGGCTGCTGACGCCGACGACACCGAGCAAAATGGTGGCGCTGGTCGACAACTATCGTGCGCTCGTCGCCAAGCTCAATCACGCGGTTCCACCCGAGCCGCTTTACTTTCTCAAGGCCAACAATTCGTTTCTCGCCGGCGGCGGCACGATTCGCGCTCCCGAGGCCTACGCCGGCAAGGTGGTGTACGAAGGCGAGCTCGGCATCGTCATCGGCAAGCGCTGCTGCGCGGTGTCGGAGGCCGCTGCGGCAAGCTACATCTTCGGCTACACCTGCATCAACGACGTCACCGCCATCGACATACTCACCAAGGATCCGGGCTTTGCCCAATGGACCCGCGCCAAGGGCTTCGACACCTTCGGCGTGTTCGGTCCGGTGATCGCAACCGACGTCGATCCGGCCAAGCTCGTCGTCAAGACGATCCTCAACGGCCAGGAGCGGCAGAACTACCCGTTAGCCGACATCATCTTTGCGCCGGACAAGCTGGTGAGCGTTATTTCGCGGGACATGACGCTGGAGGCGGGCGACGTCATCGCCTGCGGCACGTCGGTCGGCGTAGGATCGATGAAGCCGGGCAGCACGGTCAGCATCGTCATCGACGGCATCGGCACGCTGACCAACCGGTTCGAGTAAGCCGTACGACAATAGTGCGCGGCACCGACATTTCGCCCGCCGCTTCGGTGGCACCGACCGCAGCGACTGTGCGTGCAGGAGGAGAGGAGCGAGCTCAGTCCGCGAGCCCCATTTTTTCGAGGAACGGCTGCCAGCGTGGATCGCCGTGCAGGTTTCGCAGCGGCGGCGAAACTTTCATTATGGCAACGCCGGTATCGCGCTGCGCGTAGGCGCGCTCCAGCCATTCGAATGCAAGGTCCGTCTCGCCGCGGTACGCGTATGCCTCCGCGATCTGATGGGCGGCACCGGCTGCGTTCTTCTCGATCAGCTCCTGTAGCGCCGCGTCCGATTCCGCAGGCCGCCTGCGCGCGTGCTGCACCAGCGTGAGCCCGAGCAGGCGGAACGTTTCATGTGTCTCGCGCTGGACGATTTCCAGCGCCTCGTCCAGCCGCCCCTGCCCCAGGCGCACCAAGCCGAGCCAGAAATGGGTAAACCCGCCCTTCGGGTTGAGTTCGAGCGCCTTTTGTCCCGCCGCCTCCGCCTCGTCCAGGAGATCGGCCAAGACGCACAATCGCGCGAGAGATCGGTGGGCGGGCGCACTCAGCGGATCGAGCGCGACGGCCCGCCGAACAAGTGCCAACGCCTCCTCTGACCGGCCGAGATTTCCCGCAAGGACCCCCGTGTCGCGTATCACCTGTGCGTCGCCCGGCGCCAGTTCCAATGCCCGGCGAAGCGACTCGTCCGCTCCGTCCCAGTCCCAGTCATGCCACATGCGGATCTGTCCCAGCGCCGCGTGCCCCTCTGCCAGATCCGGCTCTGATTGCAGCGCTCGCTCCGCTGCCTCCCGCGCCTTGCCGAAGCCCGCCGTGATTTCCACGTCCCAGGAGTATCCGGCCTGGTTAGAATAGGCTCGCGATAGCCCGGCCCACGCCAGCGCGTATTCGGGGTCCAACTCGAGCGCCTGCCGGTAATACCCGATCGCCTTCGCCGTGTCCTCTCGAATGAAGCGATCCGCGAAAAAGCGCCCCTGCAGGTAGAGGCGGTACGCCTCCGCGTTCTCCCCGCGCCCTTTGGCGGCGGCCTGCACCTCCGCCTTCGCCGCCGCGCTGGCCGACGCATCCGGCTTCTCCCCCAGCAGCGCCGATCGCAGCTCCTTCACCACCGACTGCGCGATGTCGTCCTGCACCGCGAAGATGTCTTCCAGCTCGCGGTCGTAGGTCTCCGACCACAGATACGAGTCGGTGGCCACCTGTATGAGCTGTGCGGTGATCCGCACCCGCTTGCCGGACTTGCGCACGCTGCCTTCGAGAATTGTCGCTACGTTCAGCTTCTGTGCCACCGTGGGAATGTCGGCCTTGGTCCCCTTGAAGCTGAACGCGGAAGTGCGTGATGCCACCCGCAGCCCGCGAATCTTCGAGAGCACGTTAAGCAATTCTTCCGCCAGGCCGTCGGCAAAGTACTCGTTGTCCTCGTCACGACTCATGTTGACGAACGGCAACACGGCGATCGACGGCATCGTCTCGTCGATGGGCGCCAGCAGCGTTCGCAGCGGAGGAAAAGCCTGCGGCAGACCGGGATGGCAAAGCTGATAAACGGTTTCCCGGCGGGCCAGATCCTTGAGGCTATGCTCGCCGAGCGACTTCAGCGCCGCCCCGGCAGGCAATCGGTCGCGACAGAGATCGTGGGTAATCTCCGACAAAAGCGTTTGTCCGCCGTGGCCCACGGCAAGAAGACGCGCCACCTGGTTGAGCGGTGTGCCGAAGTAGTCGTCATCGCGAAGCTCCGCAGCGCCGGTGTGCAGCGCCATCCGGGCACGGATAGCGCCTTTCTCCGGCCACCGTTCGGTATGCAGCGCCTGTTGCGCTGCCAACGCCGCGTTGACCGCGTCGGTCGCGGTCGCGAAGACGGTGCAGAAGGCGTCGCCGACCGTCTTGAAGACCTGGCCCCGATGCGCGGCGATGCACTGTCGCAGCAAAGCGTCGTGGCGGGCAAGCGCCGCGCCCATGGTCTCGCGCCGCGCTTCCCACAGCTTGGTGCTGCCCTCGATGTCGGTGAACAAAAACGTGACCGTACCGCTCGGAAGCGGCGGCAGATTGGAACGATGCTTGGAGATCATTCCCGATATTACGCCCGTCGTGGCGCACCGATGATCGCGCAGCCATTCAGCCCGATCAAGTCGGCGCGAAGGCCGCTATCGGCTGGCTGCCGCGGGCGCGATCGCGACAACCGCGAGCCCAAGCACGCTCGGCGCAAGTGCGATGCGGATCATCTTCTCAATCTTTCTGCCGCGCAAAGGACTTGGACCCCGTGCCTCGGCGCGCGCTCGCCCGGGACGACAACCGCATCGCCGCCGACGCGTTACCGCCGCAGCGCCCGCCACACGCGCTCGGACGTCAGCGGCATCTGCAGCGTGTTCGAGCGTTCGCTTCCCTCAGCGGACCCGCCGCGCGCGAGCGCGTCCATCACCGCATTGACCACCGCCGGTGTGGCGC
>DAIQRF010000149.1:0-6024 GCA_036786505.1 Casimicrobiaceae bacterium
CACGTACGCTGTTGTCCGCATCGATCAGCCGCAGCGGCTGGATGATGAGCCGGTCGATGACCGCGCCCTCCAGAAATTCGGTATAGCGTGCGGTGAGCAGCGCCGGATATCCAACTTGGATCATGGCCACGAAGGTATCTGCGTCGCCAAACTGCGCGCGCAGCGCAGGCGTCGCGTAGTCGAACGCCTTGTCGACGTCGCCGGCGATGAGCGCGGCACGTTGGGCGGCGATCACCTGCTTGATCGCTTTCCAGTCGGACGCGCGCATTGGAGGCGTGGCGGCCAGCGCCGCGATCGTGTCGAGTGCGAAAAAAGCAGCCAGCCCCAACCACACGGCGGCGAGCCAGCGCAAGCGACGATGCCGCGGCGCGCGGGCGCTCATCGATTGGCGCTCGGCGCGCAGACTGCGCAGGCGGGATCCTTCAGCACGCGGACCTCGCGCCATTCCATCGCCAGCGCGTCGAGCATCAGCAGCCGTCCCGCAAGCGAATCGCCGGCAGGCGCCAGCAGCTTCAACGCCTCGGCCGCCTGGGTCGCGCCGATGATGCCGACCAGCGGCGCGAACACGCCCATGGTCGCGCAGCGAGTCTCCTCGAAATCGTCGCCTTCGCCGAACAGGCAGTGGTAGCAGGGCTGGCTCCGGTCGCGGGCATCGAATACCGCGACCTGGCCATCGAAACGAATCGCCGCGCCGGACACGAGCGGTTTTCGCGCGCTGACGCAGGCGCGATTGACGGCGTGGCGCGTGGCAAAATTGTCGGAGCAGTCGACGACGATGTCCGCGGCCCCGACCAGCGGCGCCAGCTCAGCGTCGCCGACGCGTGCCGCGACGCGCACGATGCGGACCTCGGGATTGATGGCGCCGAGGCGCTGCGCGGCCGCGTCGACCTTGGCGACGCCGACGGCGTGGGTGTCGAACAGGATCTGGCGCTGCAGATTGGTCAGATCCACGCTGTCCGCATCGACCAGCGTTAGCGTACCCACACCGGCTGCCGCCAAAAACTGCGCGACCGGGTTTCCAAGGCCACCGACGCCGATGATAAGCGCGCGGGCGCCCGCGAAGCGTTGTTGCGCGTCGACACCGAGCTCAGGCAGCAGAATGTGACGGCTGTAGCGCAGCAGTTGGGCGTCGTCCATCTCCATTCCTTGCGCCAAGACAAAAACGCCCGGGCGAGCCGGGCGTTTCGTGCCATTCGAGCGTCGGCGCTTAACTAGGGCTTGATCTGAGCCGCGACAGCTTTGGTCGAAGCGATCACCGGCTGCCCTTTGAGCTGATGCAAAGCCTGTTGCAACTGGAAGTCGTCGGCGGAGCCGAACTCGACCCGCGGCGGTATTGGAGTCTGCGTTTCGATGTTCAATTTGGCCGGCGCCTTGGATTTTTCGTCGCCCTTGATGGCCGGCGTCGGCAGGGGAACGACGACCTTGGTGTCCAGCGCCGCGTCGCCTTTCGCACCGCCAATGGGGATTGTCAGGTGATGCTCGAGGTTGGCCTCGCGCAGCCGGTTCGGCGTATCGCGACCATCATCGACCGCGACATCGGGTTCAATGCCCTTGGCCTGAATCGAGCGGCCGCTCGGCGTGTAATAGCGCGCGGTCGTGAGCTTGAGGCCGGTGTTGGGGCCGAGCGGCAGGATGGTCTGCACGGAACCCTTGCCGAATGTCTGGCCTCCCATGACGATGGCGCGTTTGTGGTCCTGCAACGCACCAGCGACGATCTCGGACGCCGATGCGGTGCCGCCATCGACCAGCACGACCATCGGGACGCGCTTCACTGCCGGGGGAAGGTCCTTCAGATAATCATCGCCGCGCCCGCGCATGTAGTCGCTCTTGGTCGCCGAAAGGCGCATCCGCGCGTCGCGTGTGCGGCCGTCGGTGTATACCACGAGCGCGTCCTGCGGCAGGAAAGCGGCGGCCACGCCCACGGAAACATTGAGCAAGCCTCCCGGGTCGCTGCGAAGATCAAGTACCAAACCGGAAAGGTCGCCCTGTTTGTAGAGGTCTCGGATCGCTTTCGCCACGTCTTCGCCGGTATGTTCCTGGAACTGAACCACGCGCAGATAGCCGTAGCCGGGCTCGACCAGCTTGGCCCGCACGCTGCGAAAGTTGATGATCTCGCGCGTCAGCGTAAAGATCAGCGCCGAATCGACATCCTTGCGCGCGATCGTCAGCACGATCTGGGTGCCCGGCTTGCCGCGCATTTTCTCGACCGCCTTGTTCAGCGGCAGACCGCGCGTGACCATATCGTCGATCTTGATGATGAGGTCGCCAGACTTGACACCGGCGCGGAATGCCGGGGTATCCTCGATCGGAGAGATGACTTTGATGATGCCGTCTTCGACGCCGACTTCGATGCCGAGGCCTCCGAACTTGCCTTGGGTCGAGATCTGCAGTTCCTTGAATGCCTCGGCATCGAGAAAGTCAGAATGCGGGTCGAGGCCGTGCACCATGCCATTGATGGCTTCGCGGATCAGCTTGTCGTCCGACACCGGCTCGACGTAGTCGCTCTTGATCCGGCCGAACACCGCAGAGAACAGTTGCAGGTCTTCGTAGGGGACCGGCAAACGGGCCTCACGCTCCGCCAGGGCCGAGAAGTTGAGGCTCAGCAGCAGCCCGAGGACCGCACCCAGGCCGATCCATCCTGCTTTCTTCCAAGCGTCGCTCATCTTTAGCCTCGTTTCGCTGGTTTCGTTGCCGCCGACCCAACCTGGCAGGTCGCAAAACACGTGCCTGTTCACGGGAGCTGTCCGCCGGATTCCGCAGCATCCGCAACGTGGCCCTCGGCATTCAAAGTATACGCCGACTGGCTCGCCTTCATTGGCCGAAAACGGCAGGATGCGTGCTGAATGGTGTTGAATTGTTACGAGCTATAAAAGGCCGCCATGCGTCGCTTAGGTCCCCAAAGCGTCATCTGAGCATCGCCGACCAAGGTCTGGCAGGAGCTGTCGGCCGACACCCGGCTGCCCGGCATCGGCAAGCCGACCAGCGGCGCCCTTGTAACTAGTGCTTGGCAGCAAACTCTAGAAGCTCTCTAGCGACGGGCTTCGAGGGCGTTTTGCTGAGACGAAGATTGTCGCGAGACAGTGGCTGTAAGGCAGTATCAGCCGGTTTTAGAGTGCGCGAGAGGGGTTTGAGCGAAGATCTTCGTCTGCACTCGCCACCGATTTGGCACGGAGAAATATTCTTCGTTAGGCCGATAATTGGTACACCGTTGATGAGTAAAAACGTTACTTGTTGGAGGTCACATTTCGTGATTGTTTGACAGGGATGCCGGCGATGCGAGTGGTGCAGAATTCACAGATGCAAATTGGTGAAGTCGATATTTCGCAGATCACATTTGATCCGAAATCACGCGACGACATACCGAAGATTTTGAAGGGACTGCAACATCTGTACATGAATCTGGCGCTGCGAGCCCAAATATTCGAATTGCTCGAAGCGGAAATCGCGCCGAAGGTAGACAAACGCAATGGTCGGCCTGGCATGGAGATGTGGAAGATATTGGTGTGCGGTGTGGTGAGGCTGGACTTGAATGAAGATTACGACCGGCTGCATGAGTTGGTAAATCACCACGACACGATTCGGGAAATGCTGGGGCATGCGCCCTTTGATGAACAGCGCTACCACTATCAAACGCTCAAGGATAACGTTGGGCTATTCACGCCGGAGTTGTTGGACAAAATCAATCAAGTGGTCGTAAGCGCTGGGCATGTTTTGGTAAAAAAAAGTCCCGGCGAAGCGCTGCGTGGGCGTTGCGACTCCTTTGTCGTTGAAACGAATGTGCACTACCCCACCGATATCAACCTGCTGTATGACGCGATGCGCAAAGTCATCACGCTGACAGCGCAATGGTGCGATCAGCATGATCTGAGCGACTGGCGGCAACACGCCTACAACGTCAGGCACCTCAAACGGCTCATGCGCACGGCACAGAACAGGAAGCGCAGCAAAGCCCAATCGGAAGAACAGCAACAGAAGAACGCGACACTCATTGTCCAAGCACATCAAGAATATCTTGATGTCGCCGAGCGCTATCTGAACAAGGCTCGCGAGACCCTTGTCATGCTTCGCAGAGGTGGATACATCAACGACTTCGGTGTTCTGAAGACGCTGGAGATCGAAGGCTTTATGGGACACGCGATACGCCAAATCGACCAAACGAAGCGCCGCGTCATCTTTGGAGAAGTTATCCCGCATGCCGAGAAAGTATTCTCGATCTTTGAGCCGCACACCGAATGGATCAGCAAAGGCAAAGCCGGCGTTCCGGTGGAACTAGGCGTCAAAGTATGCCTGTTGGAAGACCAGCATCAATTCATTTTGCATCATCAGGTGATGCAAAAGAAGACCGATGATCAAGTCACCGTTTCGATGGTGGAGGAAGCGAAAAAGAGATTCCCGGATTTGAATGCCTGCAGCTTCGATAAGGGCTTTCATACGCAAACCAATCAAAGCGTATTGAAAGACCAATTGGAGCTGGTGGCATTGCCCAGAAAGGGCAAGCTATCGCAACAAGCGCAGGCAGTGGAACAATCGGACGCGTTCATCAAGGCACGGCGTAAGCACTCGGCGGTTGAATCGGCGATTAACGCGCTCGAAGTACACGGACTGGACATGTGCCCGGATCACGGCATAGCGGGGTTCAAGCGTTATGTTGCATTGGCCGTGGTGGCAAGAAACATCCACCGCATCGGCGAGATTCTGTGGCGGCAGGAACAAAAACGTGAGAAGAGAAAGAGAAAATATTCTGATCGCGACACCACTTACAAGCTCGCAGCCTAACGCTGGCGAGCCAGCGTCGGCAAACGAGCGTGATTTCACACATCACGGAATGCGTTCGTCCAGAATTCAAATTCTTGGCTCAGAGAACCGCAAATCCAGTGCTGCCTGAAATTAGATCCCCAAAAAGCGCCGCGTGCATCAACATTGGGCCAGCCGATTTTTTGAAAGCAGGGGTTTTCTGGCAGGCACTAACTAGGGTGCTCGCCGCTCGCGCCCACCACGTGTTCGTGGACTGCCGGAAAGGGGCACAAGTTCCCTCGCTCCCCGACGCGGGAAGGACCGGATCGTACGGCCATCTATGGCGTGAATCGGATCAACGATCGCCCGGTCATCGCCTCAGGTTGCGGCAAGCCCATCATCGCCAGCAGGGTCGGAGCGATGTCCTGCAGCGCGCCCGTCGCTTCCATCCGCGCGGGGCGCCCGACGTAGAGGCACGGCACGAGATTCAGCGTGTGCGCCGTGTGTGCCTGCCCGGTCGCCGGATCGTGCATCATCTCCACGTTGCCATGATCGGCGGTGATCAGCGCTTCACCGCCGCGTGCCCGCTGCGCGGAAACGACGCGGCCGATGCAGGCGTCGAGCACCTCGACCGCTCGCGTCGCCGCGTCGAGATTGCCGGTATGGCCGACCATGTCGCCGTTGGCGTAGTTGCAGACAATGGCGTGGTACCTGTCGCTTGCGATCGCCGCGATCAGCTTGTCCGTCACCTCGACGGCGCTCATCTCAGGCTTCAGATCGTACGTCGCGACCTTGGGCGAGGGCACCAGGATGCGATCTTCACCGGGATAGACCGCCTCGACGCCTCCGTTAAAGAAATACGTGACGTGCGCGTATTTTTCAGTCTCGGCGATGCGCAGTTGCCTCAAGCCTCGCGCCGCCACCATCTCGCCGAAGCCGTGGCTGATCGACTGTGGGGAGAAGGCTACGGCCAAGCGCGCGAACGCGTCGCCGTAGCTCGTCAGGCACACGAACGCGCCGAGCTTTGGCATGCGCATGCGGGAAAAGCCGGAGAAGGCGAAATCGGTCAGTGCGCTGGTGAGTTGACGCGCGCGATCGGCGCGAAAATTCATGAATACCACGACGTCGCCGTCCTGCATCGGTGTCGGCGCGCCGATAAGCGTCGGCTTGACGAATTCGTCGCTTTCGCCCCGGGCGTAGGCCGCGGCGAGCGCCGTTTGCGCATCCTGCGCGGAGCAATCGGCGACGCCATCGACGATCAGCTCATACGCGGCCTGTACTCGCTCCCAG
>DAIQRF010000150.1:0-6012 GCA_036786505.1 Casimicrobiaceae bacterium
GCACCTGCCGCAGGTTGCGGCTTGCGCCGACCACCATCACCGCGTCATCAAGCGCACAGCGGCGGGGGAGGTCGCAACCGAGCTCGCGCGGCTTGACTCACCGGGGCGCGTCGAAGAGCTGGCGCGCATGCTGGGAGGACACGAGGTCACCGCCAAGACCCGCGCGCACGCCAAGGAATTGCTCGCGCAACATCGAATACCGACGCCGCCTTGACATGAATACGGCCGCATCGCGGCCGTCAAGTCAAACGGCCGCTCGACGGCCGTTAATCGCGCAAGGGTTTCGGGCCTAGACCGGAGCGAGCTTCGTCCGTGAGAGATGGCCGGCGCCGGCCATCTTGTGCACCCCGGTCTTAATCACGTGTTTCGGCTTGATGACACGCCTGACTGCCTTCAAGACGGGCATCGCCTCGCCGGTCTCCAGCCAGTACTTGACGCGATTGGCGTCGCCGATGCGCGTCAGCTTGCCGTACGAATCCAGAAGCACGATGACGATCGGCCGGCTGGCGATGGTCGCCAGCATGACCAGGCATTTGCCGGCTTCGCGGATGAATCCGGTCTTGCTTACCTGTATGTCCCACGCTCCGCCACGCACCAGCGAGTTGGTATTGTTGAAACCGAGCAGCGTTCCGGTCGGCTGCACCTCGACGTAGTGGCTCGAGGTGGTCGTGGCATCGCGAATCATCGGATACGCCGCGGCGGCTTTCACCATCAGCGCAACTTCGTTGGCGGTCGAGACGTTTTCACTCGACAGTCCGGTTGCATCGCTGAAGTGGGTATGCACCATGCGGAGGTCCGCAGCTTTCCTGTTCATCGCTGCGACAAACGCGTCGAGGCCGCCGAGATAGTGTCTGGCCAGGCTCGACGCGGCGCGATTTTCCGACGACATCAGCGCAAGGCGCAGCATCTCGCGGCGCGAGAGCTCGCTGCCGAGCCGCAAGCGGGAATGGCTTCCGCGCAAGAGATCGAGGTCGGCGATGTCGACGGTGACCATTTCGTCGAGCGGCTGACCGGCGTCAAGCACCACCATCGCGGTCATCAATTTGGTTACCGAGGCAATCGGCGTTACCGTGTCCGCCGCCTTGGCGTAGATCGGGTGTCCGGCGGCGGCGTCAAGCACCAGCACGTTGCTCGAGGCGAGCTTGAGCTTGCTGCCGTCCAGCAGCACAGTTGGCGCGCCCGCGGCACCAGTATCTGCCACGGCAGGCGCCGCGGACGCCGGTGCCGCGAATATCAACGTAATAGAAACAATGGCTAATAGGGTCTTCATCAACCAGACTGTAAGAAGGCGGCAGAGGTTTATACCATGGAGGCAAGGGACATGCCAATGCCCCAGCGACGCAATCCCTTAAGCGAGGACATGGCGTTCATCGCCGCTGGCTACTGGCGGCGGGGACCCTGCCGCCTCCCGCCGCTCTTCCTGCTGCAGAGCCCACATTCGTGCGTACGCGCCGTCCGCGGCGAGCAATTCAGCATGCGTACCTCGCTCGGTGATGCGTCCATGCTCGAGCACCAATATCTGGTCGGCGCCAACGATTGTCGACAAGCGATGGGCAATGGTGAGCGTCGTGCGGTCGGCGGAAATCTGCTCGAGCTCGGCCTGGATCAGCTTCTCGGACTTGGAATCGAGCGCCGAGGTTGCCTCGTCGAAGATCAGGATCCGTGGATTCTTGAGGATCGCGCGCGCAATCGCCACCCGCTGCTTCTCACCGCCCGATAACTTGAGTCCCCGCTCGCCGACCGGCGTCGCGTAACCCTCCGGCAGTGCGTTCACGAAATCGTGGATCTGCGCCAGCTTCGCGGCGGCGATGATCTCGTTCTCGGTCGCATCGGGCCGGCCGTAGGCAATGTTGTATTCGATCGAATCATTGAACAGAACCGTGTCCTGCGGCACGATGCCGATCGCGTTGCGAACACTCGACTGTTGCACCGCGCGCAGATCCTGCCGGTCGACGGTGATCCTCCCTCCGCTGACGTCATAAAAGCGATAAAGGAGCCGCGCCAGCGTCGACTTTCCCGAGCCGCTGGGGCCGACCACCGCGATCGTGCGCCCCGCCGGAATGGCGAACGACACGTCGAACAGAATCTGGCGGTTGGGTTCGTAATGGAAATCGACGTGCTCGAAGCGCACCTCGCCGGCGCTGGCCACAAGCGGCGCGGCGCCTGGTGCATCCTTGACCTCGGCATTCTCATCGATCAGGTGGAACATGCGCTCCATGTCGGCCAGCGCCTGCTTGATCTCGCGATAGATGACGCCCAGGAAATTGAGCGGGATATAGAGCTGGATCATGAACGCGTTCACCAGCACCAGGTCGCCAATGGTCATCGTGCCTCTGACCACGCCCAGCGTCGCCCGCCACATGATCAGGGTTACCGCAATGGCGATGATCGCGCTCTGCCCGATATTGAGCAGCGACAGTGATGTCTGACTTCTGACGGCGGCCGTTTCCCATCGCTGCAGACTCTCGTCGTAGCGGCGCGCCTCGAATTCCTCGTTATTGAAGTATTTGACGGTCTCGTAATTGAGCAGGCTGTCGATGGCTCGCGTGTTGGCTCTGGAGTCGAGCTCGTTCATCTGTCGACGGAATCCGGTACGCCATTCCGTGATCGTCACCGTATAGACGATGTACAACACCAGCGCGGCGAGCGTAATACCGATGAACCAGAAGTCGTAACGTGCGACGAGAATCGCCGAGACCAGTGCGATTTCGATCAGGGTCGGCAAAATCGAAAACAGCGTGAAGCCGATCAGCGTCGAGATGCCTCGAGTCCCGCGCTCGACGTCGCGAGTAAGTCCCCCGGTCTGCCGGGCGAGGTGAAAACGCAGCGACAGCTCGTGCAGATGCCGGAACGTCCTCAGCGCGATGGTCCGCACCGCGCGCTGCGTGACCTTGGCGAAAAAGAATTCGCGCAGCTCGGTGAACGCGGTCGTCGACAGCCGCAACGCACCGTAAGCGACAAGCAGCGCGAGAGGCAGCACCAGGATCTGGCTCTGGGAACCCGGCGTAAGTCTATCGACGACTTGTTTGAGCACGAGCGGCACGCCGACGTTGGCTACCTTCGCCGCAATCAGGCAGGCGAGCGCCAGCGCGACCCGGCCTTTGTATGCCAGCAGGTACGGCAGCAGGGTGCGAACGGTGTGCCAATCGCCGCGAGCGGCGAATGTGGAACGGTCAGTCGAAGAAAGCGGCGGAGGCGGAGGAGGCGAAGTGGCGCGGCGCATTTCGAAAGCGCGTCGCAGCGGGCCGCGACGACAAAAGCGGCATTTTAGCAGAAGCGCTTCAATGTACTGAGTACCTAGTCCTCTTTACGAAACCACTCGTTGCCGCCATAACCCAGGAAACCCATCGCCAGCCGCACGATGCCATACGATATCCAGATCGCCGCCTTGTAGAGCCGCGGCCGGCTTTTCCAGTCGTCGGCGGCGACGCGCCGTGAGCCCGCGCTCACCATCTCGACCAACTGTGTCTTCAGCTCGCGGTTGAACCCACGGTCGCGAACGAATACGTTCGCCTCGCGCGCCATCAGCAGACTGTACGGATCGATGTTCGACGAGCCGACCGTCGCCCAATGGTCATCGACCACCGCGACCTTCGCGTGCAGCATGCTGCGGTGATATTCCTGGATGATGATGCCGGCGTGGAGCAACTGGCCATAAAGCGCGCGCGTCGCGAAGTGCAGGAGCAGATATTCGACCCTCGCCTGCAGCAGCAGTGTCACGACCACGCCGCGCCCGGCCGCGTCCTTCAACGCCCGCCGGAACCGGATGCCCGGGAAAAAGTACGAATTGGCGATGATGATCTCGACTTTCGCGGTTCGAATCGCGGCGAGGTATGCGCGCTCGATGTCTCGCCGATGACGAAGGTTGTCGCGGGTGACGAATTTCGCGGTTTGCGTGCCGGCGCGTTCGCTGCGCGTACGCTCCGGGAACAAAGGGACGTCGCTGTTTCCCGAGCGGACCAGCTGCACCAGGGCCCAGACTCGCTGCATCGTCTGCGCGATCGGTACCACGAGTGGCCCTTCAACCATGACCGCGAAGTCGGCGCGGGGCGGCGTGTGTCGGGGGGTGTTCGTGTCATCGATGACGTTGATGCCGCCGACGAACGCCACGCGGCCGTCGATCTGACAGAGCTTGCGGTGCAGGCGCCGAAGGCGATGCGAGCGAAATTGCCAAGGCGCGACCTCGGGGCGGTACTTCTGCAGCTCTACGCCGGCGGCGGCCATCTCCCGCTCCAGACTCGCGGTGAGGTAGAACTTGGCGCCCCAGCCGTCGACCATCACCCGCACCTTGACTCCACGACGCGCCGCACGCTCGAACGCCGCCGCGACCTGACGGCCGGATGCGTCATCGGCGAAAATGTAGGTCTCGAACCAGACCTCGCGTTGCGCGGCATCGATGGCGCGCTCGAGCGCCGGAAAATACTCGGTCCCGTTGCGCAACAGCGTGAGCTTGTTCCCGGGCTTGAAGCGATTCACGTCGAGCTACCGCTGCCTGGCCGCGTGCTTACGCTGGAGCTCGAAGGTTGCCGCCAGCGCGGCGTGGTCCGACAGCCGCGCCAGCGGATAGGCGTAATGAACATCGGTGTCGACGATGTCCAAACCGCGCGCGTAAATACGATCGAGCCTGAACACCGGCAGCACCGACGGAAAGGTTCGCGCCGGACGCCCTCGGGCGGCGGAAAACACCTCCACCACGCCAAGATCCTGTTGCAGCGATCGATCGGCCTTGCTCCGCCAATCGTTGAAATCGCCGGCGATGACCAGCGGCGCGTCGAGAGGTACCATTTCGCGAATGCGCTCGGTCAGGGCGTGAATCTGCCAGCGCCGGCCGCGCTCGAACAGGCCGAGATGGACATTGATGCAATGAAGCTGCGGCATGCCGCGCTTGAGCTGCATCACGCAGTGCAAGAGGCCGCGGCTTTCGAATGCATGCGCGGAAATGTCCTGGTTGGTATGGGCGACGATGGGAAAACGAGAAAGCACCGCGTTGCCGTGATGACCATGGCGGGTGGTCGCATTCCTGCCGTACGCCACTTCGTGCCACACCGTATCGGCGATGAACTCGTGTTGCGCCATCAGCGGCCAGTCGCGGTAACGGCCCGCATGCCGGCGATGGACGCCCTGCACTTCCTGCAGAAACAAAATGTCCGCTGCCATTCCGCGCAGCTTTTCGCGCAATTCATGGATGACCATACGCCGGCCGAGGTGCGAGAAACCCTTGTGTATGTTGAAGGTGGCAACGGTGAATCGCATGGCCTTACAATTTCCGGGAGACGGGCCAATAGTAGCGGCATTTGCGACCTTTGAATCGTTGCGGCTGGCGCCACCGTGGACGTCCGATAGTGTAAGGTGGCGTGAACCCCAGCGACCAAAGTGCCAGATGGGCGCAGCGTCCGTCTTTCGCATCATTTTCGTTCAACTCATTTTCGTTCAAGGCTAAGGAGCCCTTCATGAAGCAACAAAGCACGATTCAGGCGGCGGTGGCGGGCTTGCTCGCACTCGGCCTCGCAGCTTCGGTCTCGGCCGGCCCGGTAGCACCGGAGGCCAGCAAAGACAAGTGCTTCGGCATCGCCAAAGCCGGACAAAACGATTGCGCCGCCGGCAAGCACGCATGCGCAGGACAAAGCACGGCCGACAACGATCCGATGTCATGGAAATACGTGATCAAGGGAACCTGCGAAAAGGTCGGCGGCAAGAAAGCTCCGCCGAAGTCCTGATGACGAAGGTCTGATGCTCGCCAGCCTTCAGTCCCGCCGGCGCATTTTCCTCGCGTAGACCCCCAATTCCATGCCCGGCTCGATCGCGCTTCCCGTCAACGCAGGCATTGGTTTGCGCGCCCCGCATGTGGCGCGTGTCCGCGCCGAGCGGCCTGTGATCGGGTGGCTCGAGGTCCACAGCGAAAACTATTTTGTCGATGGCGGGCCCGCGATCGCGGCGTTGGAAGCCATCCGTCGCGACTATCCGATTTCGCTGCATGGCGTCGGCTTGTCGCTGGGCTCCGCCGATGCGCTC
>DAIQRF010000151.1:0-5999 GCA_036786505.1 Casimicrobiaceae bacterium
GACCACCATCGTTCCGCACGAACCGGTCGAGCCGAAAACCCTGACCTCCAGCCTGTCCGCCGCCACCTCCGACGAGCGCACCATGAAGCTGTCGCGCATTCTGTTGCCCGACAACATGATGACGGCCCTCAAGGAAGTCCCGGTTCTCGGCAACGTGATCGACTATACCAGCCGCGTCATGATGGGCTTTTCCCCGACGTTGCGCATCTTCTCGTCGGATTCAATAGTCGCCAAGAGAGCGATGGGCGATCTGGCCGAAACCTCGCTGCGGTTCACACAATCCGACAGTGGCATTACCACGGCGCGCGGCGGGGTGCCGATCGACCGGCTCATCAAGATGCAGGCCCACAACGGCCAATTGGAAGCCGGCCATATTTTGCGCGACCAGTTCGTGCAATATCGCGAGCTCGCAGACAGCCGCGCGCCGATCATCGCCGCCGGTATTCAGGACGTGCGCGGGCAGGCTCCGGGCAAGCTCACCTTCGACAAGTTCAAGGATGAGGTTTCCGGCGCCATGACTGCAGGCGACGTCCACGCCATCCCCGAAGTACAGTCGGCGGCCCAACAAATCCGCTCCAAGGTGCTCGATCCCATCAAAAAACTGGCCCAGCGCACCACCGGGCCGGACGGCAAGCCGATGCTTGGCGAGGAATTGGAGCCGCCGAAGGGCGACAAGTCGTTCTTCCCGCGCGTCTGGAACAAGCAGGCATTGGCCGCCAATTACAACGGCGCAAAGAAGATTTTTGCCGACTGGCTGGAGGGCGAGCAGGGGATCAAGGCGGCGCAGAAAGAGCGGATCACGGCCTACAATGGTGCGCTGCAATCGCACGAAGCTACCATCGCCAAGATCGAAGCCCGGCTGCAGGGCCGTACCGATGCGCTGGAAGGCATCGAGGACAGGCAGGAGGAAATCACCAGGCTTAACAAGTTCGCCTATCAGCGCGCTGAGAAGCTGCGCGAAAGCCAGTACCGCAACGATGGCGGCATTCGTGTCGACGTGCCGGGCAAGAACCTCCCGAATGCCCGCGGCGGTGCGGTATTCGAAAGCAAAATCCGCTCGCGCGGCAACACGCTGGCGGATCAAGCGTCGGGTCGGTCTGCGCAGATCGGCGATCTCGAGGACCAGCTTATCCGCGAGACGGAAAGCGCCAAGGCCATGCGCGGCAAGATCGAAAAGGAAATTGCCGATTGGGAAGGGCAGACTACGCAGGAGGCCAAGGCTGCGCTCAAGGTCCGCGGCGAGGCCGAGAAGTTGCGCGAACAGAAGATGGCGGAAGGGACATATGAGGGAGCGGGAGATCGTCTGAGCGGGGCGGATGGTGCGGTAGATCGGGCCGTGCGCAAGATCATCGCCTCCGACCGCGATCTGTCCCGCGAGGAACTGGAAGGCCGCGCCGCCGAGATTGTCAACCGGATCAATACCACGCCGGACGGACGGCTGCCCTATGAGACCGCCAGCGGCGGCATGTCGGCGTTCGGTTCGGATGCGCAGCAGGTGCGCGGATCGCTCAATTCCCGCGACTTCGCGATCCCGACCGCGTCGGTCAAGGATTTCGTCAACACCGACACCGAGCACGTCATCGCCCGTCATCTGCGTTCCGCGCTTCCCGATATCCACCTGACCGACCGTTTCGGCGATGTTGAGATGACCGACGTGTTGCGCAAGCTGGACGATGAGTACGATACCAAGCTGGCGCAGGCCAAATCGACCAAGCAACAGACCAATCTCGACGCCGAGAAAAAGGCCATGGTGCGAGACCTAACCGCGACGCGCGATCGCATCCGCGGCATCTATGGCTATCAGCTTGCCGCAGCGCAACCGAATGCAGCCCGCATCGCCAACGTCGCGCGCAACTACAACCTGATCACCGACCTCGGAACATCGGTATTCAACCGCATGACGGACTCGATCAACGCCGTCTATCGCCACGGTTTTATGAACGTCATGGGCGACGGTTACCTGCCGTTTTTCAAGTCTATGCTGGGCATGGGCGACGGATTTGCCACCGCGTCGCGGCAGTCGATGAAGGACATGAGCGTCGGCATCGACTCTGCGATCGGGCATCTGTCGCATCAATGGGGCGACGTCATCGACAACCATCTGCCGGGATCGAAATTCGAGCGCGCACTGGGCTGGGCGGCCGACAAGTCGATGCTTCTTAACCTGCACGGACCATGGACGGACGGCATGAAAACCGTGGCTGGGACCGTTGCGGCTGCGGACTTCCTGCGCACGGCAGAGCGGATTGCTGGAGGCACACACACCGCGGACGATGTCCAGCGGATGGCACAGGCCGGCATCGACCAGAACATGGCGGGCAGGATCTGGGCGGCCTACAAGGACGGCGGCGGGCAGGAGTTCGGCAAGGGAACTCATGTCGCTAATACCGCCGACTGGACCGATACCCAGGCGCGCGACGTGTTCACCTCCGCGATCGGTCGGTCTGCCGACATGGCAGTCCTGACGCCCGGCGCCGAGAAGCCGCTATGGATGTCCGGGCCGGTTGTCTCGCTGCTCGGCCAATACAAATCCTTTGTCGCCGCCGCCCATGAAAAGGTGCTGATTTCGAACTTGCAGCAGATGGATGCCCGCACCCTTCAGGGACTCGTGGCGAGCCTCGGGATGGGCATGGTCTCGTACCGGGCCTATACCCTATTGTCTGGCGCGCCAGTGAGCGACCGACCGCAGGACTGGATCAAGGAGGGTATCTCGCGCTCGGCCATCCTTGGCTGGTTTACCGAACTCAACTCGATGCAGGCCAAGTTCACCGGCGGCAAGACCGATATGTTCCAGGCGATCGGGGCCGACAAACCGTTGTCCAGACGCCAGACCAACGGGGCGCTCTCCGAGCTGCTGGGACCAACCTATTCCAAAATGGAAGGTATCGCGGGAGGCATGAATGATGCGTTTCACGGCACTTGGACCGCAATGGATACCCATAAAATGAGGCAGGCGATTTTCCTGCAAAACCTGTTCGCGGTGCGCCGGCTATTCGATCATGTCGAGGATGGCGTGAACGAAAATCTCGGAGTCAAGCCGCTCAACCGCACCGACTGGCCGGAGACGACCAAGTCGACCCACTGAGGGTGCGTTGCGGCTGATCCTCCGGGCGCCATTCTCCCGGCATGAGCCTGATCCGCCGCCTGATCCTTAGCCTTGCGCTGTCTGCCGGTATTTTCCCGGCCTTCGCCCAAGTACCGCCGCCGGTGCCTGCATTGCCCGATACGGAAAGGCGAACGAGCTACTCGCTCACGGCCAGCACTTGTAGTTGCAGCGTAGGATTTGCGCTCTACGGCGACAGCACCGATTATGCCAACTGGCTAGAGGTGTTCGTCAATGGTGCGCTGGTCCCGGCATCCGGCAACTGGACGATTACCAGCCCAACCGGTTCGCTCGGCTTCATCGCCCGCCCGATCACGGATGCGGTGCTGACCTTCACCGCTGCCCAAACCGGCACCGTGCAGATCGTCGGCGCTCGCCGTCCGCGGCGGACATCGCAATTCAACGAGGGCGCCGGCGTATCGGCCCGCAACGTCAATCAGGTTGTCACCGACATCATTGCGACCCAGCGCGAGCTCTGGGACAAGACCAACGATTTCACCGGCCGGGGAGTATTCGCGCCTCCAGGGGAAACGCTGGCGCTGCTGCCGATCAAGGCCAATCGCCTGAGCCAAGGCGCCTGCTTCGATAGCAACGGCAATCTGGTCAACTGCGTTTCGATCCCGTCATCGACGTTTATCGCCGGCACGGCGATCACTCTCACCGGCGCTAACCCTACCGCCATCAATGTCAATCCGGCGGCCCTTGGCGCCCTCGGTGTTGATACGAACACGCTGAATGCGCAGGCCGCCAATTATCCGATCGTTGCCGGAGATGCCGGTAAGACGATCTACGTGACGGGCGGCCCGTTCACCGTGACGCTGCCCGCGGTAACCGGCTTTGCCTCAAATGCTGTCGTATCGGTTTGCAACGGCAATCCCAACAACAATTCGTCGCACGCCGTCCTGCTGAGCGGTTTTCCGAATCCGATCTTCAGGCGCCTCTACATGCAGCAGTGCGTGTCGGTAGCAATCGAAAACGGCCTATGGGCCGCAAGGGTTATTCCCGGCCGTTTTCATCCCGCTTTCACGCCAACACTTCTTGTCGATAACGGTGGCAGTTCCACTAACGATGGGTTTGTTTCTAACGCTGCAGCTAACGCTTTGGATTCGATGGCGACCTGTTATTTTATTTTGCAGGTTGAATATGATCTAGCCGGAAACATTCAGCCGATATGTTCTCCGACCGGCGGCCAAACATTTGTTGGCTCGTGGTCCATAATTGGCCCGCTCGTCGGCGCGAGTGTTATTAACATAACTGGCAACGGTGGGGTTGCCATACTTCAACCTACAACTACTCCAGCGGCTGGTTTCGTACTTCAACTTTCAGACTTCGCCCCCTACATGATCTCCACAAATATCACGTGGGACTGTACAGGTGGAACCGCCGGTTGTGTTGGTATCTCATTCCACCAGCAAAGCGGCGCGGACCTTAACGCGGGAACCACACTCAAAGGTAATGCAGTCGGCCATAACGGCGTGTCTTGCGATAGCAAGTGTAAGATCAATGTCGGTGCAAGCCCGCTCATTATTGCGGGCACAATGAACTATGGTGCCACGCTCGATGAAGGAAGTATAATAAACTTTAATTCTGGTGTCACATTCGCGGCATCAGCGAATCTTCCCGGCGGTTTAGTCAACGCGGCCCATAACAGTAACGTCGCTTTTGCTGGGGCGTTGATCGCCGGGGCTGGTTTAACCATCGGTGAAATCTTTACCTTGCGAAGCAATTCCACTGGTTGCTTAAATGCTAACTTCACGACCTCCGGCTCATTCGGCACCGCGCGGCAGTGGTCCGTTCTTAACAATGCTTTTTTTGGTAACGCGAGTGGTAATGCAGTTCCGGGTTCTGTCCCTGGAATTAATACGTTAGCGACATTTGCGGGTGGTGTCGTGGCAAATAGTGGCCTTAGCTCGGGTGGCTGCTAAATCCCGCCATTCCAAGCCCGTAGTTGAGGTGCGTTGCGGCACTCCACCACCCTGCCACGGTCTCCCCGAAAGGGGAAATCATGGCCGCAGCCTTCTCAGATATGCAAGTCATTCTGCTGGCTGTGCTGGCGCTCACACAACTGATCGTCTTTGGGCTGCTTCTATGGCGCGCCTTGGGCTTGGTGGCACGGCCCATGGGGAGCGCTCCTGGTCCAGCGCCGGTGCCTTTGCAGCAGCAGTCGGCGGTGATCCCGTCGCACCCTGCGCCTTCTCTCCAAGCCCCGGCTCCCGCTCCCGCCGTCCCGCCAGTCGTCGACCAGGGCCTTGTTGATTTCATCAAGAAACAGGAGGGCTACAGCGCCAAGGCCTATTGGGATTATAAACAATACACCATCGGCTATGGCACCAAGGCCAATTTCGCGACCGAGGTAATCGATGAAGCCGAGGCTTTGAGACGGCTGACCGTCGAGATCAACGCCGCATGGCTACTGGTCAAGAAGATAATCCCGGCCGGTACGCCAGTTGGAATCGAACAGGCTCTCACCGACCTGACCTATAACGCCGGCTCTGGATGGGAAGAGCAGTCCCTTGGTGCGGCCGTGAAGGCTGCGAAGTGGGATACCGTCAAGGCGGACATCCTCCAATATAACCACGCCGGCGGCCAAGTTATCGCTGGCTTAACCAAGCGCCGCGAGGCCGAAACCTCGTGGTTCGACACCCCTCTTTGATCGGCCCGCCGCGCACGGGCCGATCAATCCAATTTCAAGCGCAAAGGAGAACACCATGACTGACACCACCGTTACCACGTCCGCCACTTCCGGCGTTCAAAGCGCTGCCGCGACTGCCGAGAAGGTTGTTGAAGCCATCGGCCGCGTTGAAGGGCCTATCTTGACCGGCGTTTCCATCTTCGTACCTGGCGCAGCGGTTGTCACCGTTCCACTGGAAACGATCCTGCCGCTGATCCTGCCAGA
>DAIQRF010000152.1:0-5989 GCA_036786505.1 Casimicrobiaceae bacterium
AACCGATTCAGGCGCGCGCCCGGGCCGCGTGTCATTCGGTGCCGCCGCGTCCCCAGCGGCCGAGGGTGTGAATTCGTGCATCCCCGATGATCTGCCGCAGATGCGCCGGCTGATCCGATACGGATAGCGCGCCGTCAAACACCGTCGTCGTCGCGCGCAGGCCGGCGCCGGTGTCGGGGTCCGCGGCTGCCTGCGCCAGCATTTCCCAATCGGCCCAGACAGGCTTGCCGCCAACGATACGCAGGTAGATGCGGCCGCTGGCCTGTTCCGCGAAGTTGATCTCGCGGAATCTGTCGATGCATTGCTTGAGAAAGCCGGTGTTGTTCTCAGGAGCCAGCAGCCCCTTGTCGGCATAAAGAAATTCGGGGCCGACGGCGTCGATGTTCACCCGGCGGTACCGCTCGACGTCGAGCAGACACTTGACGTCGAGCACATTCAACGTATCGTTCCAGCCGAACGCGACGGTGTGCGGCCGCTCGCCGAGTTGCACACTGTTGTCGAGAAACTCGAAGTGGACGCGCTTGTCGGTGCGCTGTATCCAGGTGAAGAAGAGCGGCGGCATTCCCGCATACGCTTCGACTCCGTGGGCCAGCGTATCGTCGACCGCCTTGTAGCGCCCGACGTCGAGCCCGCGCTTCCACGCGCGCTCGACCAGCGATTCCGGCGGCGTGATCATGAAGAACAGGTAGACGACCTGGCCAAAGCGCGTCAGCAGGTTGCTGCCGGCCTCGTCCGAATCGGCAGCGAAGCTGTCGAAGCGGAAGCGGTCGATCAGCAGATGCGACATTTCCCCCCGCTCGGCTTTTCGTGCCATGTAACGATCGAGCTTCTGATCGACTATCTGCAATTCCTCTCCGGTGAACGCGCCTCCGTATTTGTACGCAGCGTCCAGCGTGCCGTAGTCGAGCAGTTGCTTGCGCCATATGTCGGGGCTGATAAGCGCGAAGTCGCTCCACCGCACGCCGATGTCGCCGGCGAGCCTCTTTTGCAGCGGACGCAACGTGCTCTTGCCCGACGCGGAAGGTCCTTTGGTGTTCATGACAACTGGCCGCTCCTGGCGCGGTAGCAGCACGTAGCCTTCGGCCTTCGCTGCATCGATCAGCCAAGGCTCGATCAATCGCCCGATTTCGTCGCCCCCGAAATGGTTGCAGGCGACATCGGTGGCAAGCGAAGCGATCAGCTCGCGACCGCCCCAGACGCGGCCATGGCGAACGAGCAACGCCGATATGACTTTCGCCAGTGCGCGATACGCGGCTCGTTGCAGCCCGTCACCGGCCAGGTGCGCCTTCGTTTCCCAGACCGCTATCGCGCGCCGCTCGGAGTCCGCGCTGGATTCGGTGTCCGCGACTCGCGCGCGGCGAGGTTCGAAAAGCGCGAGCAGTGCGGCCTTTGGCCATCGCGGCGTCGAAGCGCGCCCCGCGGGAGGCATCGAGAAGAGCGCTGCCAGCTCGGAGTCGATCAACTCCATCATCCGGATTCTCATTGCCTCGTAGGCGGACGATATCGCGCTGCTTCTGGGCTCGATGTACCCGGCGAGGATCACCCGCGTGATTTGGCGAAAATTGATGCCGAGATCCTCGATTTTCAATCCGTCAGGGACCGAAAGATCGGCGGTCACGCGGATCAGCACTTCATGCAGCGCCAGGCGGCTGGGTCGAAACGCCACCAGCTCGCCTATTTCCAGCCCGGTGAGATCGCGCAGCTCGGCTGCCTTGGCAACGCTGGTAAAGACGTTTTCCGGCCGGAAAATCGTGCAAAGGCCGCGAAGATGCTCAGGCACCTGCGACTCGATCCCGGGGTTCCACGGCCCGAATCGCGAATCGGCAGCATCGGCAGGATTAATCATCGTCTCTTATCCTGGTAACCGGCGTAGCGCGGAATTCATCGGTCCGCTTGTCTTGGTGCGCCGCAGCTCGAGCGGTCCGGGCGCCGGCGGCTGTCGATATTCCTTGTGGGCGGGCCGTCGCATGCCCTGACTGCTCAGCCATCGACGATCTTCCAGAAGAAGAACGCCGCGATGACGTAGAGCAATGCGGCAAAAGCCCGGCGAAGATTCGCAACCGGCCAGCGATAGGCCAGCCGGACGCCGACGCCGAGCAAGCCGGCGATGAAACCGACCACGCACCCGATGACAAGAAACACCGGGATCAGTGTCAAGTCCAAGCTACGCTTTCAACATCTTCTTGGTGATGAACATCCACTCGCGAGGATCGACAGGCGTGATCGACAGCCGGCTGCCTCTCTCCAGAACACGCATGCTCGCAAGCTCCGGCCGCAAGCGCAGCTCGGCCAGCGAAATGAGGCGCGTCTTCTCGACCAGGGTCACCTCGACGTTGACCCAGCGTGGCGCGTCACGCGTCGCCTTCGGGTCGTAGTACGGACTCTTCTTGTCGAACTGCGTCTTGTCGGGGTAGGCGGCCTTGCTGACCTTCACGATGCCCGCGATGCCGGGCTCGGCACAGCTCGAATGGTAGAAGAATGCGCGATCGCCGACGTGCATCTGATCGCGCATGAAATTCCTCGCCTGATAATTTCGAACGCCGTACCAGGCCACCGTCTGCTTCGGCATGCGAGCAAGGTGATCGATGGACACATCGTCCGGTTCGGATTTCATCAGCCAGTAGCGCATAGGTGGTCCACAATGCCGCCGTCCTTGGATCCATCGGTGATATACGGGGCAAGTTCTTGGAGCGAGACTTCTGCGAGATGCGAGACAGCCAGCGCTCCGAGCGCTCGGGTCAAGAAGGCCTTGCGTATCTGATTAGCGTCCGAGTGGCCGGCGTAGTCGTCCATGTTGACGATTCCCGTGAGCTTGGCAGCGAGGTAACCCTCAAGCTGTTTGACGTGCAACTTCGACACGAAACCTCCTTGTCAAATGCAATGCGGCCGGCACAGAGTATCGCAGAGCGGCACCTTCCCTCAATCGCGGGCGGCGCAATAGTCGCATTTAGGGCGTCGAGCGCCAAGTTAGCGGCCCACCCAAGCGTCTTCTTACAACATTGCAACCACGCCCAGATGCGAACCGGCTGATCTTGAACGACAAGAGTGGGTCATCATCAGCCACCGGTTGCGTGATCACGCGGGAGCGCTCACTGCTACATGGACGTGGGTGTGTGCTTCGCACGAGCTTTGTCCGCGTCGTTCTTCGTACCGGTCGTGCCATTAGTAACCTCATGCGTCGCGGAATACGCGACGAGGGAGTGCTACGCACGCCGTGCCAAGCGTTCCGAACGACGCGAATCCGACTGCTCAAAGCTGGCATGCGGATCGTATCCCGGTCGGCTCACTTTCCCGTCGTCGCCCGCCGCCGGTCTAGATCGATGTCGAGGTATTTCCAGTACGTCGAGAACACCATCGGGCTGAAGCCCTGCACCCACGGCTGCACGAAGTTGTTCTCGAGCCGGAACGCCGCCGGCAGCAGCGGCATGTAGGTCCGCGCCAGATCCGACATCCGGCGGGCAGCCGCGATCTGGCCGGCGTCACTCTCACTGTGCAGGAACTGCTCGGCGGCGGTGTCATACTCGGCGAGCTTGAACTGAACGACATTGACCCGCTGCGGCTGCTTGCTGTGGAGCTGGGCGAGTTCGGCGTAGCCCGAGGGCGAGCCGCCGAAGCCACCGTAGTACATCTGGAACTGGCCTTTTTCCAGCGCCTTGATCATGTCTTGGAACGGCGCTACGCGAAAATCCATCCGCAACCCGACCGCATCCATGTTCTTCTTCCACAGCGTCTCGACCTCGCGCGACACCGCGCCGGTACGTTGCGAGAAGGTCAACGCCAACGGCTTACCATCGGGCGCCCTGCGGTAACCGTCGGCGTCCATCCGGTACCCGAAGCGGTCGAGCAGCGCTCTTGCCGCGGCCGGATCGTAGAGCGGCTTCGCACGCAGTGCCGGATCGTGACCGCCCACGCCGAGAGGCACGATCTGGTTCGCCGGGATCGCCTGCCCGGCATAGACGACCTTGAGTAGCGTCTCGACGTCGAGCGCGAGCGTGATCGCACGGCGCAGCGCGATCCGCTCGTTGTTCATGCCCCCCAGGACCGGGTCGGCCACGTTGAAGTAGACTGAGAACAGAAACGGCTCGGGGAACACGTAGCGGGTGATGCCATGCGCCGCGTATTCGGGCTTGAGCTTGCCGTCGGCGAGCAGCCGATTGGCGACCTCGCCGCGCAGCACGACGTAATCGAGCCCGCCCCGCTCGAATTGCAGCAGCCGCGGCAGGTCCTCGTCGATCACCGCGATCTCGATCACGCCGATCTGTGGGAGGACTTTCCCCTGCATGCTGCGCGCGAGCGGCGCCTGCGCCGGATTGCCGCTGTCCGGAAAGCGCACGCCGCGATACCCGGGGTTCGCCTCCAGCACGATGCGCGAGCCGCGCTTCCATTCCCGCCCGCGACTTGGCTCCAAAATACATAGAGCTACTCCGCGAGGCCGTGCCCGGGGCAGTCCACTTCGCGGTATTAACGAATCCGCTCAGGCCGGAACACACTGAATATGTCGCTACGATGCAGGCGGCGAATCCGGGGGGTGTGCAGCTGCAAACAGTGGAAGCTCGCGGACCGGATCAATATGAATCGGCGTTCGCTGCGATGACCAAGGCGCACGCCGATGTCGTGATTATCCTCGGCGACGTGATGTATACGCGAGACTCCAAGAGGCTTGCCGAGCTCGCGGCGGCACATCACCTGCCTTCAATCTATCTTTTCAGAGCGTTCGCTGTGGCGGGTGGACTCTTGACCTACGGACCCGATGAAGGGCAGCTTGTCGATCTCGCGGCCCAATACGTCGATAAGATCCTGAGAGGAGCGAACCCCGGCGAGCTTCCAGTTGAGCAACCGACCAAGTTCCGTCTGGCGATCAACCTGAAGACCGCGAAAGCTCTCGGCCTCAGTATCCCGAAAACGCTACTCTTGCGCGCCGATGAAGTGATTCAGTGATGGATCGCCGTCGCCTGCCTACTTTCCCTTCTTCGCGAGAACCGCACCTGCCTTCTTGTCGACCTTTGCCTTCTCCGTGGCACTCAAGTGACCCGACTTGTAGCCTTGAGCGGCGCGCGCCTTTGCGTCACGAGCATGTGCTTTATCTTCGACCGGATATCGGCCTCCGGGTAATGCGAAATCTGATTTCGGTAATTTCTTGCGCGCGTCAGTCGTGAGTTTTGTCATAACGTCCTCCGGGGGGATGGAGCGTTCATATTGCGGATCGATATAGCCTCTGTCAATCCGCTTCACTGTTCTCTAGACGTGAACAAAACGCTGGCTGGCACGATGGCTTTGTCCGCGCAGAGTCCTTAGCCGTCGCACAAAATTCTCCGTGCTTCGAGCAACGCGCGTCCGACACCGTTATCTCCGAAGCTGGCACTGCATTCTTGGAATGGCGCGAAAAGCGGTGGGCGATTGGTGCGAAATTTAGCGGATTTCAACGGCACCGCTCACTGTGACGTGAAGCTCTTCGTTCTGCACGGCAAGGTTACTCAATTCCAGCGCGCGCACGACGATTGCGTAGGGGGCTGTCTTATCCGGAGCCGTCAGGGCCCGAACCGCTTCGAGGAGGTCGATGTGCAGCCGTGAAAGCAAATCGGCGCCGATCAGGTTTTGCAGAGCCGCGGCAACCATCGGCTTGTCCGCGCGTTCCAGGCGCACATCTTCTAGGACGGCTTCCTGCAAGCGGAGGACAGGCCGGGCCGAGAGCATGATCGCGCTGGGTTCTGTTGCCGATTGGCATACTCCCGCGATCAGTGCGCCGATCCGTCCGGCAAAATGCGCTCCGACATAGACGCGGCCTTGCTTGAACGATACGGTAGGGTTCTCTAGATACGGATCATTGCAACGGTCAGGCCGACGCAGGTAATAACGGCCCCGGTCCTTGAAGAGCTGTGCCTTCAGGGCTTTCGCGACCACTGACGCGTGCACCACGAGGTCGATAGCGTGCGCGCTCGGCGCTGCAAGGGCGAACGCCGACGCCAACAGCAGGATCGCCACTCCCAGT
>DAIQRF010000153.1:0-4494 GCA_036786505.1 Casimicrobiaceae bacterium
CTTCTGGTACGGTGAGGCCGAGTAACGCAGCATGGCGGCTGTTTTCACCGCGAACTATCGAGCGAATTTCTGACTCGGCACACTAAACGCGTTCCCAGTCGAATTTGGCACGGGAACCGCTGCCGAATACCTTGAGCGCGCCGGATTCGCCGACGGCGTTCGGACGCTGGAAGACCCAGTTCTGCCATGCGGCGAGCCTGCCGAAGATGCGCGTCTCCATGGTCTCGGCGCCGGCGAACCTGAGGCTCGCTTCCATCCCCGTCAGCGCGTCCGGGGAAAGGCTGGCCCGTTCTTCGAGCGCGAGACGGATTTCGTCATCCCAATCGATATCGTCCGGTGTCGCGGTCACCAGGCCGGCGTCGCGCGCCTCGCGGGCCGACAAGCGCTCGCCCATCGGACTCGGCAGCAATGTGTCGACGCAAAAGCGATTCGCGAGCCGTGAGCGGCATGCGCGGGGAGAAATCGCACCGGCGGCGCTGCCCCGGCAGGGGCGGGTACGGTGCCGGCTGGTGCGGCTACGCTGCCGGCAGGTGCCGGCTCAGTCGCATCGGGAAGCGCGAGCATATAGCTTCGATCGGCGGCCAGCGCAAGCTCGAACAAGGTGCCCGCGAAACAGGAGCCGCGATCGATCAGTGCGAAAAGGCTGCGCGACGAAACGTCCAGCCGCGACAAGGTGCGCCGCCACAGCCCGACGGTTTCGCGAATCAGCCAATGCTCGCGGTGCGTCGCCAGAACAGCGTCGACAGCGAGCACGACCGCGGGATCGCCCTCGGTGCGCAACACCCAGGTACCGAGCTCGCCTTCGTTGGTCCGCAACAGCAGGATCGCGTCGTCGAGCTCGCGCGCTGCCGCCAGCGGCCACCATCGGTCGCCGGCGGCGGCGACGGCTTCCGGATGGTCGGGGCCGGGCGTCGACGGCGCCCGCAAGGTAAACGTCGCGTTGCGCGCGGCGCGATCGACGACCACCTCGAGGTTCGGATAGTGCAGACCGCTTGCGTCGATGCGACGTTGCAAGGTGTTGAGCATGATGCCCTTTTCACTGACGTCAATCCCGCTTGCGCTCGCCAATTCGCTCGTTCGCCGCGCCAGCGCGTCGGCGAACTCCTGGGGCTTGGCCGTGGCGTCGACCAAACCCCATTCGATGGCGCGATCGGCGCGAACACCCTCGATGCTCGTGCAAAACACGTCGGCAAGATCGCGGCGCACCTTGCGCTTGTCGACGAGCCTCGTGAGTCCGCCGGTTCCCGGAAGTACGCCCAGCAGGGGGACTTCGGGCAGGCTGATGGTGGAAGAGCGGTCGTCGACCATCAGGATCTCGTCGCAGGCGAGTGCCAGCTCGTAGCCGCCTCCCGCGGTGGTGCCGTTCAGCGCGGCAATGGACTTCAAGCCGGAATATCGGCTCGCGTCCTCGAAGCCGTTGCGGGTCTCGTTAGTGAATTTGCAGAAGTTGACCTTCCACGCATGCGACGACTGGCCCAGCATGTAGATGTTCGCGCCGGAACAGAACATGCGTTCCTTGCCGCTGGTGAGCACCAGGCAGCGCACCGCGGGATGCTCGAAGCGCAGCCGCTGCAGCGCGTCGGCGAGCTCAATGTCAACGCCGAGATCGTAAGAATTGAGCTTGAGCTTGTAGCCCGGCCGCAGTCCGCGGTCCTCGTCGACGTCGAGCGTAAGCGTCGCGATCCGGCCTTCGACGTTTAGCCGCCAGTGAGCGTAGCGGTCGGGATGCGTATCGAAAGTCACCATTTCGTCGTCTCGCGCCTTCCGCCGCTCAGGGATCGTCTCGGTCGGTCCGGCGGCTCTTTCGACATGCGTTCTGTTTCGCTTCTGGTGTGGCTGTGGCAGGCGCTTCGCCGGAAAGCGCGGATACAGGACATCATGGTACCGGCAAATGTCGTATAGTGCACGACGCCGCACCTACCGCACTTCCCTTGGCGATCAAGCTCCACATCCTCGTCGGCACCATGACCGGCACCGCAGAGCTCGTTGCGCAGGAGCTGGAGCTCGCCTTTGGCGATGAAAACGTCGCGATAGAGACCACGCTCATGGACGGGCTCGACCATCGCGTGTTCGAGCAACCCGGCATTTTTCTGATCTGCACATCGACCTATGGCAAGGGCGAGGTGCCGGACAATGCCAAGGCGCTTTACGCCGATTTGCTGACCTCCGGGCCTGATCTTTCTTGTCTCCGGTACGGGGTCTTTGCGCTGGGCGACAGCACCCACGTGGGAACGTTCTGCTTTGGCGGCAAGCGTTTCGATGAGGCGCTCGCCGCGCTTGGCGCAACGCGAATTGGATTGGTATTCGAACACAACGCCAGCGGCGGAACGCTTCCCGAAGACGTCGCGCTGGAATGGTTTCCGGAGTGGATTGCCGAAGTCCGCAAGCTGCTCGATGCTGACGCCGCCGCGCCTCAAAATGCCGCCTTGCAATCGTCGAAGTCGTGCAATTGACCGTTGACTCACGAGACTGCCTTGCCGCCGCCGTCGTTCATCGGCGATCGCGCGCTGTTCCAGGTCGGAGAGCAGACCATGGCTGACCGCCCGCAATTCGCAAGCGCAGACCACACGGTCTCGCCGCCGCAGATCCATATCCCGCGCGACTACAACGCTGCCGTCGATCTGGTCGACCGCAACCTGCTTGCGGGCCGCGGCGAGCGGATCGCGTTCATCGACGATGCCGACCGGTATACCTATCGCGAGCTGGCCGAGCGCATCAACCGCTGCGCCAACGCGTGGCGGCGGCTGGGCATGCGCATGGAGGATCGTGTCGTTCTGCTGCTGCACGACGGAATCGATTTTCCGGTGGCTTTTCTTGGCGCGATCAAGGCAGGCGTCGTCCCGATTCCGTGCAATACCCTGCTCACCGCCGCCGACTACGAATACCTGCTCGCCGACAGCCGCGCCCGCGCGGTCGTCGTTTCGCAACCGCTGCTGGCGATAGTCGAACCCTTGAAGGCGAGGCTGCCGCAGCTCGAGCACCTGATCGTGTCCGGAAAAGCGGACGGTCAACTGCGTGCTCAGTTGCGTGCTCAACTGCGTTTCGAGGACTGGATCAGCCGTGAATCGAACGATGCGCCCGCGGCGCCGACGACTGCCGACGACGTCTGCTTCTGGCTCTATTCGTCGGGCTCGACCGGTAGTCCGAAGGGCGCGGTGCACCTGCATTCGGATCTGATTTACACGGCGGAGCTGTACGCCAGGCCCATCCTGGGTATCGGACAGCATGATGTCGTTTTTTCGGCGGCGAAGCTGTTTTTCGCCTACGGCCTTGGCAACGCGCTTACGTTTCCGCTTGCGGTCGGAGCGACGTCGTTGCTCATGGCCGAGCGGCCGACGCCGGGTGCGGTGTTCAAGCGCCTGACCGAGCACCGTCCGACGGTCTTTTACGGCGTGCCCACGCTTTATGCCGCGCTGCTCGCGAGTGCCGATTTTCCGGCGCGCGGGTCGCTCGCGCTCACCCGCTGCGTGTCCGCCGGCGAAGCGCTCCCGGCAGACCTCGGCAAGCGCTGGCATGAACGCACCGGCGTCGACATCCTGGACGGCTTGGGTTCGACCGAGCTGCTGCATATCTTTCTTTCCAACCGCCAGGGCGAAGTTCGCTATGGCACCACGGGCAAGCCGGTGCCCGGATACGCGCTTCGTATCATCGACGAGGCGGGCAACGATGCTGCGCCCGGCGAGATCGGCGAGCTGCAGGTCAGCGGCCCCACCAGCTCGCCGTACTATTGGAACAATCGGGCGAGAAGCCTCGCCACCTTTCTCGGGCCGTGGACCAAGAGCGGAGACAAGTACACCGTCGATCGCGACGGCTATTACACCTATTGCGGCCGCTCCGACGACATGCTCAAGGTCGGCGGCGTCTACGTCTCGCCGTTCGAGGTCGAAGCGGCACTCGCCACGCACCAGGCGGTGCTGGAAGCAGCGGTCGTCGGCCATGCCGACGAGAGCGAGCTGATCAAGCCCAAGGCATTCGTCGTGCTCAAGCCCGGGCAGACGGGGGCGCCGGCCTTGGCGGTCGAGCTCCAGGAACACGTCAAGGCGCGGCTGGCGCCGTTCAAATACCCGCGCTGGATCGAATTCGTTGGCGAACTGCCGAAGACGGCGACCGGCAAAATCCAGCGCTTCAAGCTGCGCGCGCGCGTTTAGCTGTCTCAAGCCGGCAAGACAGTCGTTCGCTGACCTATAAGCGGGGGCCATGTATGACGTTGCACCTCATTCGCAATCGGCTTGCCGGGCTGCCTATGGTTGTGCCACAGTAGAAGCGGCCGAATTTGCCAGAGCCATGCTCGCACCTCCCGACGCCATTGCCCTGACCCAAGCTCTAATACGAATGAACACCATCCATCCGCCCGGGCACGAGGACCAGTGCACCGCCTATCTCGGCAAGCTGCTCGAAGGTGCTGGTTTCACTTGCGCCACCTATGACTTCGCGCCGCGCCGCGCCAGCCTGGTCGTTCGCATCGGCGGCGGTTCCGACAAGGCGCCATTGTGC
>DAIQRF010000153.1:4504-5986 GCA_036786505.1 Casimicrobiaceae bacterium
CCATTGTGCTTCACTGGGCATATGGACGTGGTGCCACTCGGTGCCGCGCGATGGTCGCACGATCCGTTCGCTGCCGGGATCGTCGATGGCAAGCTCTATGGGCGCAGATCGACATCGACATCCGGACGATCCCCGGCCAGCGCCACTCCGAATTGTTCGGCTGTCTATGCAGTCATCTCGGCCCCGAGGTCGGTGCCGAGGCGAAGTAGCCCATCCCGCGAAGCCGAGCTTCGGGGGTCGGTTTTTTTTGTTTTTATGGTGTCCTTGGGAGACGGAAAATGACGAAATCACCGAGCAGACGGCAGTTCATAAGAAAAAGTGCGGCAGTCGCCGCAGCGAGCGTACTTCCCATGCCCTTCATCTCCTCCTCAGCGCGTGCTGCGGGCACGATTGAGGTTGGCATCCTGCACTCATTGTCAGGAACGATTGCGATAGCAGAGGCCGCGATCGTAGACACAGAAAAGCTTGCAATTGACGAGATTAATGCAGCCGGCGGCGTGCTTGGCCGCAAGATTGTACCCATTGTCGAGGACGGCGCGAGCGACTGGCCAACGTTCGCCGAGAAGGCGAGGAAACTTCTCTTGAGAGATAAGGTCGCGGCGGTATTTGGCTGCTATACCTCCGCCTCCCGGAAAGCAGTGCTACCGGTTTTCGAGCAGAACAACGGCCTCCTGTACTACCCAACGTATTACGAGGGGCAGGAGATGTCCAAGAATGTCATCTATACCGCGCAGGAAGCGACCCAGTCGGTGATCGCCGCGATCGAGTGGCTCGCTAAAAACAAGGGAAAGAGCTTCTTCCTCGTTGGTTCTGACTACATCTATCCGCGCACGTGCAATAAGATCGCCAAGCCCACAATCGCGCGCGTTGGCGGAAAAACCCTCGGTGAAGAATATGCGCCACTGGGCCACACCGAGTTTTCATCCATTATCAATAAGATCAAGGCGGCGAAGCCTGACTGCATCTACAGCACGGTGGTCGGTGGCAGCAACGTGGCCTTCTACAAACAGCTTAGGGCTGCCGGCCTGTCTGGCGACAAGCAGGTGCTGTTGTCCACGGTCGTTTCCGAAAACGAGATCGAAGGCATTGGCAAGGAAAACGCCGTCGGCTACTACGCATGCATGGGCTACTTCCAGAGCCAGAAGAACCCCGCCAACGAGAAGTTCGTCAAGGCCGTTAAAGCCAAGTACGGGCAGGAGCGGGTGGTTGGGGATCCGATGGAGTGCGGCTACACCGGCGTCTACTTCTGGAAATTGGCGTGTGAGAAGGCGAAGAGCTTCGATGTTGCCAAGGTCGTGGCTGCTTCGTCCGGTATGCCTCTCGCGGCACCCGAAGGCGATATCCACCTGGACAAGACGAACCATCACACCTGGAAGCACGCGCGTATTGGCCGGGCACGCGCCGACGGGCAGTTCGACATCGAGTACGAATCGCCTCTGATCGAGCCAAATCCGTTCCCGAAGCTCTGATCAAGCGGTCGAC
>DAIQRF010000154.1:0-5956 GCA_036786505.1 Casimicrobiaceae bacterium
ACTTCGTCGAATATCAGCGTTGGCAGCTCGCCAACTTCGGCCAGCACGACTTGAATCGCCAGCCCAAGGCGCGACAGCTCGCCGCCCGACGCGACGCGCGTGAGCGGTCCCAGCGGTTGCTTGGCGTGGGTAGCGACCTGCAGCTCGACACTCTCGAGGCCGAAGCTGGCCGGCTCGGAAACGGGGACCAAGGCAATTTCGACCCTTCCGCCAGCCATCGCCAGCCGCTTCATCATCGCACTCACGCGATGTCCCAGCTCGGCCGCCGCAAGCTTGCGTTTTGCCGACAACTCGCGCGCGAGCTCGAGCAGCGCGTGCCGCGCGTCGGCTTCCGCGCTCGCCAGCCGCTCGGCATCGGCGCCGGCCGCCAGGACCGCAAGCCGTGCGCCGGTCTGCAGGGCGAGCGTGGGCAATTCGTCGGGCCGAACGCGATATTTTCTTGCTGCGTCGTGAATCGCGGTCAACCGCGCTTCGACGCGTGCGAGCTCGCCAGGATCGAGATCGAGCCGCTCGCGATAGGATCGCAGCGTCCGCGCGGCTTCGTCGGCACGAATTCTTGCCTCGTCGCAAAGCGCGACCACGTCGTTCAGCGCCGCGTCATGCGCGGCGGCCTGTTTGAGCCGTTGCACCACGGCGGCGAGACGCGAGCCAAGCGACGCATCGCCCTCGCCGAGCTCCGCTTCGGCCACGGTTGCCGATTCGAGCAGGGTCGCCGCATGCGCCAGCCGCGACTGCGTTTGCGCCAGTCGCTCCCATTCCGCGATGCTCGGTGCAAGCGCCGTGAGCTCGGCGTGGCGGCCGGTCAGCATGTCGCGCTCGGCCTGGATCGCCGCGGCGTCCTGCATGCCGCGATCGCGGCAGTCGACCGCGTCCTGCCACGCCCGCCAGGCGAGCGCCACTTCGCGCGCCAGCGCCGCCAAACCGCCGTAGGCATCGAGCAGACGGCGCTGAGTCTCCGGGCGACCGAGCGATTGATGTGCGTGCTGCCCGTGGAGATCGATCAGCAGCTCGCCGATGGCCTCGAGCTGAGCCAGCGTCGCCGGGCGGCCATTGATCTGCGCGCGGCTTCTACCTTGCGCGTCGAGCACGCGGCGCAGCAGGAGCGGCCCGTCCTCCGCGAGATCGTGGTCGATGAGCCACGCGCGCGCCGCCGGCGCATACTCCAGGTCGAACTCGGCGGCGATTTCCGCGCGATCCGCGCCGAGCCGAAGTTGGCGCGCTTCGAAGCGATCGCCGAGCAACAGCGACAACGCGTCGAGCAACAGCGATTTGCCGGCACCCGTCTCGCCGGTCAACACGGTGAAGCCACGGTCGAATTCGACCTCGAGTGCCTCGACGACGGCGAAGTTTCGAATGGATAGCAAACGCAGCATGGCGAAATGAAAGTCGAAGCCGGCGCTGCGACGTACGAGCTGCCGTCGCGGCGCGCGAAAGCGTGTCAGGCGTGCGTCATGGCTCGGTACCCGCGCTGGCCGGATGAAGCTGCTCCGGCGACGACGTGCGTCATGGCTCGGCGCCCGCGCTGGCCGGACGAAGCTGGTCGGGCGTCTCGGCCCAGTGCAGCTTTCGCCTTAGCATTGCAAAGTGATCGTGATCCTTCGGGTGGAGCAGGCGAACGCGGTGCGCGGCACGGCCGACCACGACCCTGTCACCTTCGGCGAGCGCGTAATGTGCCTGTCCGTCGGAATGAAGGCTCGCATCCTTGCCGCGCAAGAGTGTAATCGTCACTACTGCCGAATCCCGCACCGCGATCGGGCGATTGCTGAGCGCGTGCGGCGCGACGGGAACGAGCAGTATGGCAGGCACGCCGGGGTCGACGATGGGACCTTGTGCCGAAAGAGCGTACGCGGTCGAGCCCGTTGGCGTCGCCACAATCAAACCGTCCGCGCGCATCGCGTACACGAAGCGCTCGTCGATCGTCACCGCGCAATCGATCATGCCCCCGAGCGCGCCCCGGTTCACCACCACGTCGTTCAGCGCCAGGCTGCGCTCGCACTGGCCGCTGCCCCGCAACAGCTTGGTATCGAGCAGCGTGCGCGTCTCTTCGACGTATTCGCCGTCGAGCATGGCCGACAGCGCCGGCTCCATATCGGAAAGCGCAATGTCGGTCAGGAACCCGAGTCGGCCCTGGTTGACGCCGATCAAGGGAATGTCGAACGGAGCGAGCTGGCGGGCGATGGAAAGCATCGTTCCGTCGCCTCCCACCACGATCGCGAGCGCCGCGTGGGCTCCCATGTCGGCCGTTGACGCGGTCGGGTAGCCGGGAAGCGGCGTGAACTCCGCCGTTTCGGCGTCGAGAATCACGCGATGGCCGCGGGCGGTTAGAAATGCGGCCAGACGGCCTAAGGGATCGGCGATGCCGGGACTCGCGTGGCGGCCGATCAACGCGATCGTCGCGAAAGGGTGACCCGGAGATGTCATGTCTCCGATTAAAGCACAAGGGCGCTTAGGCGACCAAGCATCGCGCCCGGGCGCCATGCCAGCGGTACAATGGCCGCATGCGCGCATTGGCGGTGAGCCCCGGAATGAATCGGCGATCGATCGACTCCGTCAAGCTACTGAGATTCCGTGGCTTAAGCGCCAGTGCGTCTGAAGCTTGGTCGGGATAGCACCCCGAGATGATAGATCCGCGCGCTCAATATCTGCTGAAGACGCTGATCGAGCGCTACATCATCGACGGTCAGCCGGTTGGATCCCGCGTGTTGTCACGCCAGTCCGGGCTCGAGCTTTCGCCGGCGACGATACGCAACGTCATGGCCGACCTCGAGGAGATGGGCTTAATCGCCAGTCCGCACCCCTCGGCCGGTCGGGTGCCGACGCCCAAGGGGTACCGCTTCTTCGTCGACACTCTGCTGGTCATCAAGCCGCTCGACGAAGGCGAGATCAGCGAGCTGCAGGATCAGCTCCAGGCCGACCGCCCGCAGGCGCTGGTCAGCGCCGCGGCGCAGCTTCTGTCGCAGCTCACCCAGTTCGCGGGCGTGGTTGCGACGCCGCGGCGGCGCGAACCCTCGTTTCGGCACATCGAGTTTTTGCGGCTGTCGGAGCGGCGCGTCCTGCTTATCATCGTAACTCCCGACGGCGACGTGCAGAATCGCATCCTTCATACCGACCGCCCGTACACGCCATCGCAGTTGATCGAAGCGTCGAATTTCTTCAACAATAACTATGCGGGGCAGCCGTTCGCAGCCATACGCGAGTTGCTTGCCGACGAGCTGAAGCAACTGCGCGAAGATGTCGTCGGGCTGATGACCGCGGCGGTCGACGCCGGCGACGCCGCCCTTGCCGACAGTCGCGACGATCTCGTGGTGTCCGGCGAGAAGAACCTACTCTCCGCGTCGGATCTGGCGTCGAACATGGACCGGCTGCGACGGTTGTTCGAGGTCTTCGAGCAGAAAACATCGCTGCTTCATCTTCTCGATTTAAGCCAGCGCGCACAGGGCGTGCACCTGTTCATCGGCGGCGAGTCGGGACTGGCGCCGCTCGACGAGTGCAGCGTGATCACCGCGCCGTACGAAATCGATGGGCAGGTCATCGGCACCCTCGGCGTCATCGGCCCGACCAGAATGGCGTATGAACGCGTCATCCCGATCGTCGACGTCACCGCCAGGCTGCTGTCGAACGCGTTGACGCAGCAGAGCAATGAACGATGAGCGGCAGAATGCGGCGGATCGGGCTTGATCGGTTCTTGACGACATGGCCCGCTACCGATCCGTAACGTCATTTGCGCACGATCGCCCGCCGCGCCTGGGCGTTCTGCTGATCAATCTTGGCACGCCCGACGCGCCGACGACGGCCGCGGTCCGGCGCTATCTCGCGCAATTCTTGTCCGATCCGCGCGTGGTAGAGATTCCGCGTGCGCTGTGGACGCCGCTTTTGCATGGCGTGATCCTCAACGCACGCCCGGCCAAATCGGCGCAGAAATACGCGACCATCTGGACCAAGGACGGCTCGCCGCTGCTGGTGCACAGTCTGCGTCAGAAGACCTTGGTGCAGGGTTATCTTGGGCAGCGCTTGAAGGACCTCGGGCTTCCGTCCGATTTTGCCCAGGTGGCGCTGGGGATGCGCTATGGGCAGCCCTCGATCGAGTCGGCGATGGCGAAGCTCGAGGCCGACGGGTGCGACCGTGTGCTCGTGCTGCCGCTGTATCCACAATATTCGGCAAGCACCACCGCGTCCGCGCTTGACGCGATCAATGACTTCACGCGACGGCAAAGGCGCGTGCCGGCGCTTCGCGTGGTCGACGCCTATCACGACGATCCAGGTTACATTGACGCTTTGGTACAGAGCGTCAACGAGTATTGGGTCAGAAACGGCCGGCCGGACAAGCTGCTGTTTTCTTTCCACGGGATGCCGCGACGAACGCTCGAGCTCGGCGACCCTTACCACTGCCATTGCCAGAAGACCGCGCGGCTGGTGGCCACCGAGTTGGGGCTGAAGACGGAGCAATCGCTGGTCACCTTCCAATCACGGTTCGGCCGCGCACGGTGGCTCACGCCTTATACGCAGCCGACCTTGGTTGCGCTGGCGAAAGAGCGCGTCGGGCGGGTCGACGTGATCTGCCCCGCCTTTGTCAGCGACTGCCTGGAGACGCTCGAGGAAATCGCCCAGGAAGGACAGGCCGCGTTCCTAAGGGCCGGAGGCAGGGAATTCCACTACATTCCCTGCCTGAACGAGCGCCCGGCTTGGATCGCGGCGCTGGCCGATCTTGCGGTTCGCAATCTGGGAGGCTGGCTCGCGCCGCCGCCAGAGTTGTCGGCGCGCGAATGGACCCAGGCGAGGGCAAAAGCGCTTGGCGCCAAACAATAGGGAAGCATTCCGAATTGATTCCGCCGGCGCCGGCGCGCGCGCCTGACGAGCCGCAGGCCTTCACGCCGCCAGCGCCAGCATTGGGTGTGGCGCACCGGGGGCGACCCCTTCGACGCGCAGCGCGGCCGTCCCGCCGACCGGGATGCGGCGGGTGTGGCCTGAAGAGCGTTTTGACGGTTCAGGCCGCGCCTGACCGGCACCCGCGGCGGCGGTTGAAACATGTCCAAATGCCCCCATCTGCCCCAAAGTACGCTGAGGAAACCCTATGAACAACAATCCCGACGAGAACACTCAGGTTTCGCCGGCGTCCGCAGCGGACGCGGCTGCCGACCCCTCCGGGGCCGACGAGGCGGGAGATGGGCTCGACCTGCCCGCCCAGCTTAAGCGCGCCGAAGCCGAAGCAAGCGAGCTTCGAGACGCGTGGCTGAGAGCCAAAGCTGAAACCGACAACGCGCGGCGGATGGCGCAGAACGACGTCGCCAAGGCGTACAAGTACGCGGTCGAGCGCTTTGCGCAGGAATTACTGGCCGTCAAGGACGCGCTGGAGCTCACCTTGGCGACGCCGAACGCCAAGACCGAGGCCCTGCAGGACGGCGTCGCCTTGACGCTGAGGAACCTCGAGGCCGCATTCGACAAAGCGAACATCGTCGAAATCAACCCCTTGCATGAAAAATACGATCCGCATCGCCACCAGGCGATGACCATGATCGAGTCCGAGCAGCCGGCGGGAACCGTGGTTCAGGTTTTTCAAAAGGGCTACTTGCTCAACGATCGCGTGCTCCGGCCGGTGCTGGTTGCCGTTGCCAAGAGCGCGGAAAGCCCTTCTTAGGCGGGCTATCCGCTTGAATCCCGACGCTGGCATACCCAACTAAGACCCCAACTAAGCTTCAGTTAAAGCTCGAGCGAGCCATTCCCGGAATGGAAGGAAAAAATCATGGCCAAGACAATCGGTATCGACCTCGGCACGACCAACAGTTGCGTCGCCATCATGGAGGGCGGCAAGCCCAAAGTGATCGAGAACTCGGAGGGCGCCCGCACCACCCCGTCGGTGGTCGCCTATCAGGACGACGGCGAAATCCTCGTCGGCGCGCCGGCCAAGCGGCAGGCGGTCACCAACGCCAAGAACACCCTCTATGCGATCAAGCGGCTG
>DAIQRF010000155.1:0-5925 GCA_036786505.1 Casimicrobiaceae bacterium
AGAACATTGCGCTCGTCGGCCGTAAGCTTGGTCGCGGCTGCGCTCAGAAACTCGCTCCGTGCCTTGGGCTCCACTGGAATCGGCTTGTCCTTCGGGCCGCACGACGCCGCGAGCGCAATCAGCAACGAAGCGCCGACCATTCGCTTGAGGCGCCGGATAGTCATAACGCCGCGCCCTCTTTTTTCCGGCCGCGTGACCGCTCGGTCGTCCCGGCTCATGCTTGTACCGTTTTTCTCTGCAGCACGACGTTGACCAGCCGATTCGGCACGACGATGATCCTGGCCGACGGCTGCTCTCGGCCGGGGCCGCCGTTTTCGGCCAGCGCTTTTTGCACCGGCGCCGATGCCAGTGCCGCCGCTTCGATGACGCTCTTGTCGGCGCCGGCGGCGACGGTGAGCTTGCCGCGCAGCTTGCCGTTGACCTGCAGCACGAGCTCGATCTCGTCTTGAACGAGCGCGGCAGCGTCGACTTTCGGCCATGACGCATCGACGATGTCGCCGAGCTTGGCGGCGTAGCCGAGCTCCTCCCACAACGCGTGAGTGATGTGTGGAACGACGGGGTTGAGTACCCGCAGCAGCAACGAGAGGCCCTCGCGGGCGAATTCAGTGGATGCGCTGGTCGCGTCCGCCGGCGCGGCCTCCAGCGTATTGAGCATTTTCATCCCGGCGGACACGACCGTGTTGTACTGCAGGCGCTGATAGTCGAAGTCCGCCTGCTTCAACTGCAAATGCAGCTCGCGCCTGGCGGTGCGTAATTCGGGCGACGTGCGCGGCCAGTCGATCGGAGTCGGCGAGCGCGCCAGTGCATCGGCGCGTCCCTGGGCGTAAGCCCATAAACGCCGCAAGAACCGGTAGGCACCGTCGACGCCGGCATCCGACCATTCCATCGTCTGCTCCGGCGGGCTCGCGAACATCACGAACATGCGCGCGGCGTCGGCGCCGTAGCGATCGATGATGTGCTGCGGATCGACGCCGTTCAGCTTCGATTTCGACATGGTGCCGACACCGCCGTATTCCACCGGCTTGCCATCGGCTTTCAGTCTGGTGCCGGTAACGCGTCCGGCATCGTCGTGCATGACTTCGACATCGTCGGGCGCGATGTAGTCGATGCCACCTTTGGCATTGCGGCGGTAATAGATATGGTTGAGCACCATGCCCTGTGTCATCAGCCGGGTGAACGGCTCGTCGAACTTCACCATGCCCATATCGCGCATCACCTTGGTCCAGAAGCGCGCGTAGAGCAGGTGGAGGATGGCGTGACTGATGCCGCCGATGTACTGGTCCATCGGGTTCCAGTAATCGTTGCGCGAATCGATCATCGTCGGCGCATCCGGCGAGGCGTAGCGCATGTAGTACCACGACGAATCGACGAACGTATCCATGGTATCGGTCTCGCGCTTCGCCGCATGGCCGCACTTCGGGCACGTGCAGTTGACGAAGTCGGCACGCTTGGCGAGCGGGTTACCGCTGCCGTCCGGGACGCAGTCCTCCGGAAGGATCACCGGCAGGTCCTGCTCGGGCACCGGCACTTCGCCGCAGCTCGCGCAATGAATAATCGGGATCGGCGTGCCCCAGTAGCGCTGGCGCGAGATTCCCCAGTCGCGAAGCCGGTAGGTCACGCGTTTTTCGCCGAGACCCTTCGCCGCGAGATCGACGGCAATCGCGTCGACGGCTTCCTGGTAGCGTATACCGTCGTATTTGCCGGAGTTGATCAAATGGCCCCGGACCTTGTCCTCGTACCATGCTTGCCACGAGGCGGCCGAGAATGTTTCGCCTTCGATCGCGATCACCTGCTTGATCGGCAAGCCGTGTTTCTTCGCGAACTCGAAGTCGCGCTCGTCGTGACCGGGCACGCCCATCACCGCGCCCTCGCCGTAGCTCATCAGCACGTAATTGCCGACCCAGACTTCGAGCGCTTCTCCGGTCAGCGGGTGAGTGACGAAAAGGCCGGTCGGCAGGCCTTTCTTTTCCATGGTCGCGAAGTCCGCCTCGACAATCGATCCGCGCTTGCATTCGTCGATGAAGGCGGCGAGCTTCGGATTGGACTTTGCGGCATGCGCGGCCAATGGATGCTCGGCGGCCACCGCGCAGAAGGTAACGCCCATGATGGTGTCGGCGCGGGTGGTGAACACGTACATCCGACCGTCGCCGATCGGCTTGCCGTCCTCGCCCCTGACGTCGTGCGGGAACGCAAAGCGCACGCCCTCGCTCCTGCCAATCCAGTTGGCCTGCATGATTTTTACCGGCTCGGGCCAGCCGGGCATCTTGTCGAGATACGCCAGGAGCTCTTCGGCGTAGTCCGTGATGCGCAGGTAATACATGGGGATCTCGCGCTTTTCGACCGGCGCGCCGGAGCGCCAGCCCTTGCCGTCGATCACCTGCTCGTTGGCGAGCACGGTCTGGTCGACCGGGTCCCAGTTGACGATGCCGCTCTTGCGGTAGGCGATGCCTTTGTCGAGCATCTTCAGGAACAGCCACTGATTCCATCGGTAGTACGCGGGCGTGCAGGTCGCGAACTCGCGTGACCAATCGATCGCCCAGCCCATCGCCTGACACTGCCGCTTCATGTAGGCGATGTTTTCGTACGTCCACTTCGCCGGCGCGACGCCATTTTTCATCGCCGCGTTCTCGGCCGGCAGTCCGAACGCGTCCCATCCCATCGGCATCAGCGCGTTCTTTCCATTCATGCGCAAATACCGGTACATCATGTCGTTGATCGTGTAGTTGCGCACGTGCCCCATATGCAGCTTGCCCGAGGGATAGGGCAGCATCGAGACGCAAAAGAACTTGGACGCCGGCGACGTTTCGGTGGCGAGAAAGGTCTTGCGCGAGGTCCAATGCGCCTGCGCGGCGGCTTCGGTATCGGCGGGACGGTACGGTTGCATGCTTCACGTCTGGCTCGTTCGAGGAACAGGTAATTATACCGGCAGCGCCTTTGCCGACCTTTAGCTTGCCTCAGTTTACAACCAGCGTGAGGACCGCGAGCACCGCAAACATTCCAGCGGCAACGATGCGCACCGCCTTGAACGGGACCTTTTGCGCCGCCAACTTGCCGAGCAGGACCACTGGCACGTCGGCGATCAGCATCCCGAGCGTCGTGCCCGCGACGACGGCGACGAGATTGTCGAAGCGTGCGGCCAGCATCACCGTCGCGACTTGCGTCTTGTCGCCGATCTCGGCCAGAAAGAACGCGACCACGGTCACCATGAACGCCCCAAGATGGCTGTACGACACCGGAGCGTTGTCGTCGATGCTGTCCGCTTTCAGCGCCCACAGTGCGACCAGCAGGAACGAAAGCGCCAGCAGCCATCGCAGGTACGTCGCCGGCACCATGTCCCGCACCCAGCCGCCGAGCAGGCCGGCGAGCGTGTGGTTGACGAGCGTCGCCACCGCGATGCCGAGAATGATAGGCACCGGTTTGCGCAGGCGCGCGGCGAGCATCAATGCGAGGAGCTGTGTCTTATCGCCGATTTCGCCGAGCGCAACGACGACCATCGAGACCAGAAAAGCTTCCATGAATGACCGTGGGTTTGAACCTGTCGGCCTTTCGTCGGACGGCACGCAACGTTTGCCGACCGGTGCGGTCCGATGGAGGGATGTAAGGGAGAGAGGCTGCTAGAATTCGAAGTGTACCGGCAACCGCGATTCGCCCCAGCGCAACTCGACCACTGACGCCACAGGACGCCGATCCGGGCCACACCATGCCGCGCTCGATCACATTCACAACGCTGCTCTTCATGCTGGTCATGATCGGCGCAGGCGTTCGTGCGTCCGACGCCGCGCCGGTCCGCACCGCGCACGTCGAGGCAGAGCTCGTCGCCGAACGGACCGCGCTGATACCGGGACGCCCGAACACCGTCGCGTTGCGGCTCGTCATGGAGCGTGGGTGGCATACCTACTGGCGGAACGCGGGCGACTCGGGGCTGCCGACCACCCTGACGTGGAAACTCCCCGATGGATCGAAGGCGGGCCCGATCCAGTGGCCCGCGCCGCGCGCGCTGCCGGTCGGCCCCTTGGTCAACTACGGCTACGCGGGCGAAGTCCTGCTGCTGAACGACATCGCCGCCGGTCCCGACTTTCTGAGCGGCAAGACTGTCACGCTGTCGGCGCGCGCGGATTGGCTGGTGTGCAAGGAAATCTGTATCCCGGAAGGCGCCGATCTGTCGCTGACTTTGCCCGTGATCGCCGATGCGGCCCAGGTCCAGCGCGATCCGCGCTGGAGCGACGCAATCGCGAAAGCGCGGACGAGCCTGCCGCGACCGGCTGACGATTGGAACGTGACCGCGACCGCTCGTGGCGCGACGATCGATCTGCATTGGGTGCCTGCGGCCAGGAACGATAGTGCGGCCGACGTCACCGGCTGGCATTTTTTTCCGTACGTGCAAGGACAGATCGAGGCCGCCGGCCCGCAGACGCTGACGCGCCAAGGACGAGACTGGAGCATGAGCTTGCCGGTGGCGAGCCAGCGCGTCGGGGAATTCAAGCGCGTGGCGGGCGTTTTGGTCTCAGGCGATGCGAGCGCGCCGCGTGCGCTGGCCATCGACGTGCCGTTGAACGGGACGGTTGTCGCCGGTTCCGCGGCCCCGGCACTTACCGCACCGGTATTGCAACTGACGCCACCGGCGACGCAAGCGAACACTGCGTTGTCGTTCGGTACGGCAATCCTTTTTGCGCTGGCTGGCGGGCTGCTTCTCAATCTGATGCCATGCGTGTTCCCGGTGCTCTCGCTCAAGGTGCTCGGCTTCGCCACGCATCGCGAAAACAACGCGGCGATGCGTCATCACGGCCTCGCCTTCGGCGCCGGGGTCGTGGTGTCGTTCTGGTTGCTTGCCGGCGCGCTGTTGGCCTTGCGTGCCGCGGGTCAGCAACTGGGTTGGGGATTCCAGCTGCAATCGCCGGCGACGATCGCCGGGCTCGCGGTGCTGTTTTTCGTGCTGGCGCTGAACCTGTCCGGCGTGTTCGAGGTTCGCCAGTTCGTGCCCTCGTCGCTGGCAACATGGAATGCGAAAAACCCGCTGCTCAACGACGCGCTTTCCGGCGCGCTTGCGGTGGTGGTCGCGTCGCCATGCTCGGCCCCTTTCATGGGTGCCGCGCTCGGGTATGCGCTTGCCGGACCGATGCTGTCGACGTGGATCGTGTTCACCGTGCTGGCGATCGGTATGGCGCTGCCGTATGTATTGCTCGCGTATTTTCCCGCCTGGCGGAAAAGACTCCCCAGGCCGGGCGCGTGGATGCTGCGGCTCAAGCATTTGCTCGCGTTTCCGCTTTATGCGACGGTGCTGTGGCTTATATGGGTGCTCGGCGCGCAACTGGACAACGACGCGGTGTTGCGGCTCGGCGCCACGCTGCTGCTGATCGCGCTCGGGCTCTGGGCTTGGCAAACGATGCGCACCGGCGGCGCTCGCGGCTGGGGCATCGCGGCCGCAACGAGCATCGCCGCTGCGCTTGCCGTGGGCTGGCCGGTCGTCGCAACGTCGGCATTGGACGGCGCGGCGAATGTCGCCAAGCGCCCCGCGGCGGATGACGTGTGGCAGGAATACTCGGCGGCTCGCGTTGCGCAACTGGTTGCCGCGGGCCGCCCGGTCTTCGTCGAGTTCACCGCTGCGTGGTGCGTGACGTGCCAGGTGAACGAGCGGCTGGTGCTGAACACCGACGCGGTGCAGAACGCTTTCACGCGCCAGAACGTCGCGTTGCTGCGGGCCGACTGGACGCGTCGCGATCCGGTGATCGGTGCCGCGCTGGCTGCGCTTGGCCGCGACGGCGTTCCGGTGTATGTTTTCTTCCGACCGGGCAAGGAACCGCTGCTCTTGCCCGAGATCCTAAGAAAGCAGGATATCCTCGATGCCGTCGACACGCCGCAATCTGCGCGGAGTGGCGTCGTGAGCAGCGAGCCTTAGTCCCGCTCGCGTAGCGAGTGGGGTGCGAG
>DAIQRF010000156.1:0-5923 GCA_036786505.1 Casimicrobiaceae bacterium
CGGCACCTCGGGAAAGAAGTTCGGCAAGGTGTAGACGATGCCGACAAACAGCGCCACGCCGATGAGCAGGTATTTCCAGGCCGAGTAACGATTCATGGGGTGGTCAGCGGTTGTGGTGCACGGCGGGTGCGCTGTTTGCGTGAGACGCGCCGGCCGCGAACGCGCGGCTTTGTCTCTAAAGGCTCTTGATGGTGCCTTTCGGCAGCAACAGCGAAATCGCGGTTCGTTGAACGGTCATTTCGACTCCGGGCGCGACTTCGACCGTGGCATAGGAATCGGTCAGCTTGCTGATCTTGCCGACGACGCCGCCGGCCGAGACGATTTCGTCTCCTTTTTGCAGCGCCTCGAGCATCGTCTTAGTTTCCTTGGAGCGCTTTTGTTGCGGGCGGATCAGCAGAAAGTAAAAGACGACGAAAATGGCGACCATGGGCAAAAATGCCATCAGGTCGGTGCCGGACGTAATGCCGGCCACCTGCGCGTATGCGGGGCTGATCAACACGGTTGCTCCTCCTGTTGCGACTGAAGTCTCGTCACCGCGGGCGCTTGAAGTCCCGCGAACCTATCTTGCGACCGGGAGCGTGACGATAGCTGCGTAAAGCTTATCATTCTACCATGCTGGCGGCGCTGTCCTGCTGGTTGCGATCGCCGCGGAACCGGGCCACGTAAGCAGGCAGCGCGTTGTCGGCGATGGCCTGCCGCAGCTCGCGGGTCAACGTCAGGTAATAGTGGAGATTGTGCAGGGTATTGAGCCGCGCCCCCAGGATTTCGTTGACGCGCTGCAAGTGATGCAGATAGGCGCGGCTGAAGTGGCGGCAGGTGTAGCAGGCGCAGGTTTCGTCCAGCGGCTGTGCGTCGGTGCGGTGACGGGCATTGCGGATCTTCACGTCTCCGCGGCGCGTGTAGAGCCAGCCGTTGCGGGCGTTACGCGTCGGCAGCACGCAATCGAACATGTCGACGCCGTCGACGACACCCTGGACGATATCCTCCGGCGTGCCGACCCCCATGACATAGCGCGGCTTGTCGGCGGGCAAGCGCGGCGTGATGTGGCGCTGGATACGCTGCATGTCCTCCTTGGGTTCGCCGACCGACAGCCCCCCGACGGCGTAACCGTCGAAGCCGATATCGCTCAGAGCAGCGAGCGATTCGTCGCGCAGGTCCTCGTACATGCCGCCTTGCACGATGCCGAACAAGGCATTGCGGCTGCCCTGGTGAGCCGCTTTGGATCGTTGCGCCCAGCGCATGGAGAGTTGCATCGACAGTGCGGTCTCGTCACGCGTTGCAGGATGCTGCGTGCACTCATCAAAAACCATCGCCACGTCGGAGTCGAGCGTGCGCTGGATCTGCATCGAGATCTCCGGCGTCAGCAGCATCCTGTCGCCGTTGACGGGCGACGCGAACGTCACGCCGTCTTCGTGGACCTTGCGCAACGGGCCGAGGCTGAACACCTGGAAGCCGCCGGAGTCGGTAAGAAGCGGATGCGGCCAGCCCATGAAACGGTGCAGTCCATGATGCGCGGCGATGACGTCGAGTCCCGGCCGCAACCACAGATGGTAGGCGTTGCCCAGAACCATTTGCGCGCCAAGCTCCTCGAGCTCGCGCGGTGCCATGGCCTTCACCGTGCCGTAGGTGCCGACCGGCATGAAGACCGGCGTCTCGACTACGCCGTGCGCGAGCGTCAAACGCCCGCAGCGCGCGGCGCCGCACTGCGCGGTAACCGAGAACTCCATCATTGCAATTGTAGCAGCGGCGTCGCGCGTTATTTGCCGGTGGTAGGATTGAGATCGGGATCGCGCTCGAGCAGCATCGCATCGCCGTAGCTGAAGAAGCGATAACGCTCTTGCATTGCGTGCGCGTAGGCGGCACGAATCGCATCGTAGCCGCCGAACGCGGAGACGAGCATGAGCAAGGTCGACCGCGGAAGGTGAAAATTGGTCAGCAATCGATCGACGACCTGGAAGCGATACCCCGGAGTGATGAACAACGACGTTTCCGCTTCGCCGGCGCGCAAGCCATCTTCGGCGCAGGACTCGAGCGCCCGCAACGACGTGGTACCGATGGCTAACACCGAACGTCGCGCCGCCCGCGCCGCCTCGACTGCCGCAATGGTCGCGGCAGGAATGCTGAAGCGCTCGTTGTGCATCCGGTGTCGCGACAAGTCTTCCGCCTCGACCGGCTGGAACGTGCCCGCGCCGACATGCAGCGTGACGTAGGCCAATACAACCCCTGATGCGGATAGCCGCGTGAGCATGGGCCGGTCGAAATGCAAACCGGCGGTCGGCGCGGCAACGGCGCCGGCATGGCGCGCATAGACGGTCTGATAGCGCTCCTCGTCCGCCGAGTCCGGCGCACGCGCGATGTATGGCGGCAGCGGCACCTCGGCGTAGCGATCGAGATAATGCTCGAGCGGCGTGTCGATCGCAAAGCGAAGGCGAACGAACCGGCCGTCGCGTTCGAGCACGGTCGCGGTTGCGCCGCCCGGCAGATCGATGTGCGCGCCCGGCCGCGGCGGGTGGCTCGCCCTGAGCTGCATCCACGCCTCATCGGGCGCGACGATCCGCTCCAAAAGAAGCTCGACCTTCCCGCCGTGCGGTGCGGGTTTGCGAGCACGCAGGCGCGAGCGGATCACCCGGGTGTCGTTGAAGACCAGTACGTCGCCGGCAACGAGCAGATCGGGCAGCGCGGTGAACGCGAGGTCCTGAAACCTGTTTCCGGCAACATGCAGCAGCCGGCTCGCCGTCCGCTCTCGCGCCGGTCGCTGCGCAATCCGTTCCGGCGGCAGCGCGAAGTCGAAATCGGAAAGCCGGAACGGAGCTCGGTCAGCGATCGCCATACGGTTTGGCCGCGTTTGAATGGAAGTGGCTTTTCCGCGATAATGCCGCCTCCACAGCGTGGGGGCAACTGAGGGCAAATGAGGGCAACGCTCGCGCTCATGCGCTGCCGCTCACTTCGTGCGGGACCTTGGCCGGGATGGCGGAATTGGTAGACGCGCTGGACTCAAAATCCAGTTCTGGCAACAGAGTGGGGGTTCGATTCCCCCTCCCGGTACCATGCGAATGAGTCGTTTTGACGCGATCCAGAACTGGATTTCGGCGGAGGCTAATGCGAGGCGGAGCCAAACGTTAAGCGCGACGCGCGGCGGAAGCCAAAATCCGCCTGGTGCTACTTTGCGGGCGAAATTCGATTGATGCTCCCGCAACGGCAGTTGCTCGCAATACCTAGCCGCAGATTCCTGTTGTTTCTATGCAACCCTCGGTACGCTGGATAAGCTCAGCGAGGTCGGACGGACTGAGCGGTACGCTCAGGTGATATCCCTGGATGTGGTCACATCGAAGGCGCCGGAGAAACGCAGCCTGTTCCGCGGTCGCAACACCTTCGGCGACGACCTGTTTGCGAAGCGCATGTGCCATTGCAATGATCGCTGCGGTAATCGCCGCCGAGCCTTCGTCCGCTGGAAGATCCTTCACGAAGGAACGATCGATTTTGACGACGTCGACAGGGAAGCGCTTGAGGTAGGCCAGCGATGAATAGCCTGTGCCGAAATCGTCGAGCGCGATCCGAACGCCGATCGACTTCAGCTTCGTGAGCATTGTTTCGACGGTGGAAGTTGCTTCCAGGAGCAGGCTTTCGGTGATTTCGACTTCGAGCGATGAGGCTTCCATTCCGCTGTCGTGGACGATTTTGTCGAGTATGTCGATGAAACCCTTCTGTTGGAATTGACGCGCAGAGACGTTTACCCCGACGCGCGGCAGCGCAATGCCGTCCCCGCGCCACTTCTGGAACTGTGCGCAAGCCTCGCGCAAGACCCACTCTCCTAGCCTCTCGATCAGGCCCGTCTCTTCAGCCAGTTGTATGAAGTGAGCCGGTGCCAGCAGGCCGCGTTCCGGATGATTCCAGCGCACCAGCGCTTCGGCGCCAGAAATTCGGCCCGTTTTCAGATCGAGTTGCGGCTGGTAGTGGAGGACGAACTCGTTTCGATCGATCGCATGGTGCAATTCGCGCTCCGAGCGGACCCGTGCAATCGCGGCGGCGTTCATGCTTTTTTCGAAGTAAACGCATTGCCCACGGCCGCCATCTTTTGCACGGTACATTGCCGTGTCCGCATTTCTCAGTAATTCGTCCGCGGTGACGCCGTCGTCGGGATAAAGCGCGATGCCTATGCTCGCATTCATGAAATGATCGTGTCCTGCGATCAGGAAAGGGGTCGACATCGCAGCGATAACATGCTCGGCAACGATCTGTGGATCGCGCGTTGATTTGACGTCCATGAGCAGCAAAGTGAATTCGTCGCCACCCAGACGCGCCACGATGTCGGTTCCACGAACGCAGCGGCGCATCCTGTCAGCGGCCTCCCGCAACACCACGTCGCCCGCGGCATGGCCCAGGCTGTCGTTGACGCGTTTGAAGTAATCGAGATCGACGAACAGCAGCGCAAAACGCTCTTCGCCGCGATGCGCTCGCGCCAGCGTACGGTCAAGCTGATCGCGAAAGTAGAGTCGATTGGGAAGCCCGGTGAGCGGATCGTAATGCGCCTGATAATAGAGCTGCTCGTCTTTGGTAGCCGCGGCAAAGGCGACTCCGACTCGATCGCCCAGGTCGCGCACCCGCGCCTGTTCGTCGGGAGTCAAGGACGCGTCGCCCCGAAAGCCCAATACCACCATACCCACCACGTGCTCCTGCCAGATGATCGGGGAAGCAAAGACGGCTGCCGCGCCGAGCCTCGTTACCGGCAACGCGTACGCTTTCGGCGTTTCCCGGGCAGCGAACCACACCCCCGAAGGATGCGAGAGCAGTTCCAGCGTGTCTTCCACGGGGCAGGCGCTGCGTTCCAATGTAGGGTGCTCGCCGCTGTGCTCATCGCGAGTATATATTCGCATCATGCCGGCCGCGGTGCGGTCCAGCACTGCGACGCTGACGTAATCCGTTTGCACGATGTCACGGATCCGCGTGATGACCGTCTCGATGACTCGGTCGACGTCAAGACGGGACAGGATCGCCCGATCGATTTCGGCAAGCGTCATCAACGCGGTAAACTGGTTTCCGAGTCGCGCGTTCATGGCATTGAATGAAATGGCGAGTTCGCTGAATTCGTCGTTGCCCGAAACGTCCACCCGGGTGCTGAAGTCCTTGTCGGCGACGCGTCGGGTACCGTCGATTAGTTTTTGCAGCGGAACGAGCGTACGGCGGATCTGCGTCAAGCTCAACAAAGCGGCGATTAGAAGCGACAGCACCACCACCGGAAGAAAGATCGTTTCGAAATCGCCAAGGGGAGCGAGCACTTCGGCCTCGGGCTTGGCGGCGATGACCGTCCAGCCCTGGACCAGGAACCGCGGCTCGAGAAAGAGCTCGCGGTGGGTTGCGAGCTGAATTTCGCCGTTGAGCGCGTATTCGAATCTGCCGGACGCGACCGGCGGAAGTTGGCTGGCAAGCTGGAGCAGTATTGCCGGCGGATCAGGTTGCGAGCAGTAGAGTAGCTTGCCGCGATCGTCGACCACGCATAACACAGTGATCGAAGCGAGCTCGTCGGCATCATCCCAGAGATACTTTTTGTTCAGTTCCGCGGCCAGGATGCCGTCCCTCGATCTTTGTGGATCCAGAGCGCGCGCGACGAATATCGGCGAAGACGGGTCATCCGCATCGCTCGTCTTGAGAATTGTGCCGCCTTTGGCGAGACGGTTGCGCTCGGCGATGGTCAGGTCCGGCAGCGATCGCGCGGCTCCCAGCAACGCCGTCGGTGCGACGTCGGGTCGGACGATCATGATCGCGTCGAACCGGGTCTTGAGATGCTCTTTGAATTCGCTGCTCCACTGCGGCGCGCCGGCTTCGAGGCTGTTCGTTGTTTCTCGCAACTGGACATGCACGCTCAGAAGTCGATCATAGAGCGCAGTGGCGTATGCCTCGTTCGACTGAGCGAGCTGTGTCGAGC
>DAIQRF010000003.1:0-4128 GCA_036786505.1 Casimicrobiaceae bacterium
GTCTGGCGGAGGACCCGCGGCCTTCAGCGCGCGGTCCGCATGGCCGCGACCAGCTGGCGGCGTAGCTCCACCGGGAACTCTCGTGCCGCCGTGGCGAGCGTGGCCTGCCCGAAGGGATAGCGCGCCTCGATCGTGGATGGATCGGCGAAGCGTATGAGGAGCTTCCACCCCGAGCGCCTACCGCCCGTGATGCCGCGCCCCATGCGTCCGCCCTTGCGTTCGCCTGTCGGCATCTGCCACACACCGTTGATGGTGTTGCCATCGGCGAAGGTGACCGGGCCGATGAGGATATCTGGGCGCGCGCGCAACGCGGCGAGCAATCCCCGAGGTATGTTGCCGAAGGTATTGAGCCGCACGTTCTTGGGCGCGAGGATCGCTCGGCTTGATCCCAAGACCTGCACGCCGCCCTTGATCGAGGGGGCGAGATAGCGTGCCTGTATCGGCTGGATGTAGACGACCGCGGTCGGGTTCTCTTTGCGTGCGGGGCGCATCGACACACCCCGAAGGGTGAAACTCGTAGGCCGGTCGAGGTCGGATGTCATCGCCTTGCGCTCGGCATCGACCGCGCGGCGAGCGACCTGGTTCAAGGCTTGGCTCGTCGCGAATGGCAATTGCCGGGTGGCGAACGCATCGAGCGCGCGAGCGAGAGACGCGACATCGGGCTTGACGGATAGGACGATCATCCGAACGCCTTACGGCACGGGGCGGAGTGGCTCGGTATAGCTGGAACCCTTCGCCATATTGTCCGCAGCCCAGAGCGGCTGCAGGTTGGTCAGCGCCCAGCATCTTAGGGCTTGCTCGGCGATGCGGTTGTCGAACAGCACGCGCGGCTTGATGTGGTCGATGTGCCACTCGCCGTAATTATCCCAGGTCATCCCAGGCTGGAACAATGCTTCGATATGGGCGATCTGGCCGACCCGGCCTTGGCCGCACTTGATCGGCTGTGATCCGGGACGGAAAGCCGGAACGCCGGTGTCGAGTTCGACCCGGAGGCTTGACGACCCGCTAGTTCGAGACCGCGGCCTGAAGGCGGAAAGCGGCCTCCCCTTTTTCCGGATCAAGGCGTCGAGTTCGGCGCCCCGGCACCGCAAAACCGTCTGGACAGGCAGGGCAAGCGGGAGTACACTCCCTAAGGGAGCATGGATGGCGGTCTGCCACAAAGAAAACGTAATAGAACGCTTTCCAAGGTAAGTTGTTAATGACTTATAAGATGAATTGTGAGATAATCAACACATGAGAAAAGTAAAGAAAACAACTCCGAGAACCGTATCGGCCAAGAGATCAGGCTCTCCGTTTGTTCTCGGCAGAACCGGCTTTGCCAAAATCAGCGCCGTCGAAGGGCTCAAGATCACGGCGGCGATGGAGGCGGAGTTCCGCGAATTCGACCGGCGAGGTCTCTCTCCCACTGAGAGACGGGCCGCCATCGCGCGCAAATATGGCCGAAACCGCTGACCCGCGTGCGGACTACGACGTCTTCGCCGGGAAAGACTTAACCCACGAAATACGCCCGCGAAATCCCGCCCATACGTGATACCGCAAGGCGGGGGTAGGGGCGAAAGTCATCGTGCACCAGATTTGGTAGCCGGATTAGCTAAGCTACGGGGGCGGGGGAAAATCACAGGCTTCCCCCACGACCGTGCACGCACAAGATATGCGCCAGTTGTGTGCGTACGTCAAGGGGCTACCAGATCGAGGGTTTCCTGCTGCAACGTGAATGCCACCTCGCGATTGAGGATCATCGCCCGCACGAGGGCATCGCCATTGCTGCTGAGGTTCTCGATTGCGCCAACGACACGCTGGCCCGCGAGTTCGAACGTGACCGCGTCGCCCTCAGCGAGATCGGATCGCTTGTGTCGCTTGGCGGCGAATGGCGGGCAGTCATCGAACCGACCGACGCGCTCGGCGTGCATGATCTCGGTGACATCGTGCATGTCCAGGTATGCCGGGCGATCCGATGCGGCGACCTTCATCAGGCCGAATACGCCAGTGATCGGGCGTTGCGGCCAGCCTGACCAGTCCTGGACGAACAGATAACCCTCGAACCGTGGGCGGATTGCGGCGCCGGTCGACCAGCGGTGGCCGAGCATGCGGCGGCGATAGCGCGGCAGGTACGTGCGATAGCCGGCCTCGCGCAAGCCTTGATCGACGATCTCCTCGGCGTTGGGTCGCGTCATGACGATGACCCAACGGGCGGTAGTCGCGTCGTATTGTCCGGTCAATCTGCACCTCGCGTTTGCGATCAATGGGGAAATTGCGCCCCTCGGCAACGGATACCATGGGTTTCAGCCGGGTCCAGGCCGAGGGGCGCGCGCCGCGACAAACGTGAGCTGGGTTACATTGGCCCAATGGTCGCGGTGTTCGGTTTCAATCAGCGGCCTCAGCGAGGTGGCTGAGGTAGAACAACGAGCGGTCGACCGGCGAGGGGGGGAGATTGTCTCCTATCGCAACGATCCCGCTGCCGAGCTTCCATGCGCGCAGCAGATCGACGAGGAAGCATTTGGACATGTAGCGCCGGGCCGCAGCATCCGGCGACCTGATCGGGTTGTCGCCATCGGCGCGTGCCAGATATTCCGCCTTTTTGCGGGCGTAAATCTCGCCGTAGGGGCCGATCGCATGGGCCGGGACAATCTCGCCAGTGTCTTCGTCCGTCTTTTCGGCGCGCCATTGAGCGCGACACAGCAGGTCGTCGCAGAAGACATAAATCTCAGCGCGTCGCCGGCCGACATAGCCTCGCTCGGTCCACGCCGCAGCACGCGCTTCCTTGCTGAGGTTGGGGGGGACGGAGCCCTGCCGCCTGCCATCCTTTATGGCTAGGCCGAACCGCTTCCACAGCTTCGCGGGGTTTGCATAGTCGCCGAGATCGCCAGCCTCTCCGACGATGACCGCGAGCCCCAACTCCGATATTCCCCGCGTACTCTGCACGAACAGCCACCCAGGCAACGTGCGGGCCAAATCCTTCATTTTCTTTTCGACGCCGTCGCGGTGGATGTCCCAGCTGGCACGCGCTTCAGCCGAGCGCAGGATCATCGAAGCGATGCCCTCGACTTGCGGCCCCCATTCGGAACAGTCAAAGTTTGGGCCACCATTCTCGATCTCCGTGCGGATCCGCTTGGCCTGGGCGAACAGCTTTTTGCGGCCAGCGTCGTGCGCCTTCGTTGCTGCCGCATCGGCGCCATCGGGAGGGCTGGCCTTGAACCCGAGAAGCGTGGCGATGAAGCTCTCCATCGAGCGGTCGTTTCTGGATTGGCTCTTGATGCAGAACACGCGCTGGCGCTGGAGATAAACCAGGCCGTCGCAAATGTCGGTGATCGTCATGCTGCTCTCCTGACACGGTCGGAGTGGGTTACACGGGTTCTCTGGCCAGGAGGGCGAGCACGACGATCACAACCGGACGCATGCGCCACACCTGGGTTACAACGTGGATCTGGCGTCCGATTTCGGGAAGGGTGCGAGCGCTCGACAACCGGGTTATGGGTTTCATGCGGATTTCGGTCGAGCGCTCGCCGGGGACAAGTGGTTTCTGGGTTTCATATTTTAACCGGTCCCCGATTTGAATAGGTGCGCGGGCCGGCAAGCCAGTTCTGGATTGCAATGCCATGGTGGTCGGCCGCGCGCTGGCGACACCATAAAGCCGGGTTACAGGGCTGGATTGGTCGCCAATCTCGAATAAGTTGCGCTCTCTCCGCACGGGGTGCGTAGGTTTCATGGCTTCGATGGCAGAGAGAGCGCCCCGCGACACGATGTTCTCTGGTTACAGAGCGGGCTCGGTCGCGGTTTTCGTTAAGCATTTGCTGGCTCCTCTTGGGCCATCTCGTAGAGCTTGTCGCCGTCCTCGTCCGTGAGCCAGAAGCCCACGGTTTGATTGTCGGCATGCGCCGGCCACGAATCCCGGACCAGCTCGAGGAAGCGGCAATTCCGCCGGCTGCCTTTGATTGCGGCGTCAAGCTGCGCGCGGTTCATGTTGCCGACAGGCTGATTCCCGACAGTGTAGCGCTTCAACCAACTTTCCCGCGACAGATGTATGACCGACTGCATGCCGTTGATGCCGTGGCCTGGCGGTGCGTGCTGGGGGTGCGGGGTAGTGGCGGGGACGGCGGCGCGAGACAACGCGAGAGTGGGTTTCATTGC
>DAIQRF010000003.1:4138-18407 GCA_036786505.1 Casimicrobiaceae bacterium
ATTGAACTCCTGGTCTCGGCCGCCGCCCCGCCTTCGGAGAGAGATTCACCGACCCTATGGGTTTCAGAACGAAGCTGGTCACCCTCTCCGAAATCTTCCCCGGCCTTCACCCCGGCCAGGACTTCTCTGAACAGCTTGTTGAGCACGCCGTCGAGCACATCGGCGACCAGCTCCAAGGCGAGCCCCACGTCATCCTCCGCGAGCAATAGCGCGATGAAGCGGGCAATCGATGCTTCGGGTAATCCACGCCCCGGACCGTCCGCCGTGATCGCGTGAGCCATCATTCGGCGCAGCTTGTCCGCATTTGATTCCGGCGGCACATAGCCGGATTTCGCGAACGCCTCCGACATAATCGTTTGCGATTGTGCCATTTCCATTTTCCTTCAAAATTCGAGTTTCACGGCGAGCCCTTGCGCTCACCACGCTCAGAGAACCGTTGCCGCAAACGTCGCGTTCGGTCGGAAGGGAACGAGCATCGGGCAGCAATCCACCTTGAGCATCTGATGTCCCTTGCTCTCATCGACCCATGTGCGCGGCGCAAACGGCAGCCCGGTAAAATCGTGGATCGGGTGTTCGATCTTTGCGAACGCCCTGACCCCGGCCAGATTGGGAGCGACCATGAGAACGGTCCCGTCCGGCATCATCTGTTGCTCGTTGCCCTCTTGATCGAGGTACCATTCTTGATAGGTCCACAGATCGTTAGATCCACCGCCCTCGGGGTACCAGCGGCCCTTGAAACTGGCGTTGTCCCCTCTTGGCTCTCCGGCTCGCTCGGTGTTGAGTTCAAATCGCGGGTCTTGCTCGGCCGATGCGATGAAGGACGCATAGGCGTCGTGCTCAAATACGATATCGCTGGCGCCGGGCCCGTTCTTCTTTGCGAGAACGTCGAGCCAGCCCCGCACGTCGGCGACCGGCATTGCGAGGCCGGCCCCCACGTTTTCGGCGGTCCATTGCCGCTCCGCTGAGAGCTGCACGGTCAAAGCCGGGTCGCGGCCGAAATCGATGTGAGTTTCGCAGCGGTCGCGGCTGCGCTCAAACGCCATCGTTCCGGTGCGCAGGATATAGGCTGCATACCGTTCGACGGCGCGCATTATGACCACATCGATTTGTTCCGCCATCTCTTTGCGGTAATGTCGCAGGCCCTGTTCCTCGCTCCGCCACGGCTTGAGGCTCCACTCCTCGCCGACGCGCGGTGCGTAGAAGAAATAGTTACCCTTGCTCCCCCGGCTGCCCTCAACCGCGATCGAAATGAATTCCGATTCCGACATCACGACATTGGGAAAGAACCGCTCGGTGAGGAAGCCCGGCTTTGCCTCGACATCGCGGATAATCTCGATCAGTTCCGCTGTGGTGATCATTGCTGTTGCTCCCGGTTATTCCGCCGCATTGCGCTCGGCCTCGGGCGTAGCTGCCATCGCGTAGAGGCCGGGATCGACCATCCGCACGACGCCATCGCGCTCGGCGAGGTACACCGCGGCGGCGGGAATTCCGTATGCCACGATCTCTGCCATCGTCGAGTCGGGCGAGTTCGCCAGGAATTTGGTGAGGCGATCGCGCTGTTGGGCTGGCGTCGCAGGGGGCAGATCGCCCGAGCCCTTCGCATCGTCCTGCCAGCCGACTTCGATTGGCGCCACCAGTTCCGCCAGACGTATCAGGCCGCCTGAGAGCGTCACGCGCGCCTCGCGTTGCCAATACTCGACGGCTTTCTCGACGGCCTTCAGCGGCACCCCGAGATTGGCAGCCAGGTCAAACATGGATTGCGCCGGCCACCTCACGATGCCATCCAGCACCATCGCGCGGATGTCCCGCTTCGGCGCGCGGGGCTTCTTTGCCGCTGCGGGCGTCACCGGCGCGCTTCCCGCCTCGGGCGCGGTGGGGGTGGCAGAGATACCCGTTCCCTGCGCTACAGCCTCGCCGCTCCCGGGCGCTTGGCCGAATTCGTGGCGCATCAGCAGCGTCGGCTCGGCAGCCGGCCCGGCGTCCGCCGCATAAGCCGCGATGGCGAATTCGATCTCGGCGAGCGCCGCATTGGTTATCCGAGAATCATGGTGAATTGCGACAATCGCCTTTTGATGCTCGGCAGCCTGCCGCCGCAATTCGGCCAGGCGCTCTGCAATCGCTGGAGGCATCGTCATTTTCGGTCCATCCTTTCTCGTTTTGCGGGCTCATCTCATCCATGGCCCGCGAGTTTCACCGCCAGCATCGCACGCCATACCGCGGCGAGCCGCTGCGCCTCCGATGTCTCGCGCGTCGCCAGACCGGATCCACCGGGCAGCGTCGACATCTCCGTCAGCGCCACCGAGCCGGCCTCGATCATCGCGGGCGTAACGATGCTCAGCTCCTCGGCGAGGATCGCCAACGCAGCGTCGCGCTCGGTATCGCTCATGCGCCGCCCATCTCGCGCAGCCGGGCCTGGACGCGGGGGTCGTCGGGGTCGGCCAGGCGGAAGCCGGCAAGCTCGTCGGCTACGCTCTTGCGGCCCTGAGCGTATTCCTCGGCGCTGATCGGTGCATCGATGCGATTGCTCGGGGGTCGCCGATGGCGTGCCACCCTGCCCCTCAACCCGCGCAGCGCTTGCGCGACCAGCCGGTCGACGTGAGCGATTTCCTCCGCTGTTGGCGGCGGGATTGGTTCCGGCATTGGCAATGCAGCCAACCGCGCCTCTTCCCTGCGCCGGTAATAGCTCGCCAACTCGTCGGCGATTGACGAGCGCAGGTCGGCAGGTTTCGGGAAATACGGATTGCCCGCGATCGCCGCGTCTACGGCAACCGCCAGCAATTCCGGAGGAATGTCCGATAGCGCCTTGATGTAGAGCGGCGCCGCCGTTGCCCAGTTCCGGGGCTCGCCGTGCAGGTCAATGAGGGGCTTCAGCAAAACCGCCACGGTCTTGCCGCTCATCGAATTCGATCGCCGCTCTTGCGAGCGTATCGAGAGCATTTGCGTGCCCTGTTGACCCTTTTCCATTTGCCTTACTCCGTTCGCAGCATGCCACGAAGAAAGCCGCCGGCTCGCTCGGGCATTCGTTTTCGCAAGACACGATCGCAGCCAATACGACCGGGTCGGTATAGGTGTTCCGCATCTTTCCAAGGAGCGCTCGCTGTCCCTCACCGAGAATCGCTAAACCCCGCCCCCATAACGCCTTGACCGGATCGGCCGGCGCTTCAGCGCCAGAGGCGATAGCCTCTGAATCTTCTTCTTCTGGTGAAGGTGAAGGTGCATCGTTTTGCAATGCGTTTGCTATTGGCTCAGCCATCGCTTTGCCATCTGATTTGCTACCGTTTTGCCATCTACGCCGCGCGCCTTCGGAGCCAGCTTTGCTACGCTCTTGCGTTTTGGTTGTTGCCCCATCAAGCTCCGCGTCAATCCGCTTGTGAGACCACAGACCGCCCTCAATATGGAAGAACCGCGAGGTGACGTGGATGTTCTTCCGCCATTCCTGCGCCGAACATCTCGCAATGGCCGATAACTGACCTGCGTCATCGGGCAGCGGCCCGCCGTTGCGCCAATAGGCCATTATCAAAAGCAGATAGATGCCGTGCTGAGCATGGCTTAGGTGCATGGTGTCGGCGAGATAATCGCCGATATACAACGGCATCCATGTGTCGGGGCGAGCGCCTGCCATTGGCTCACGCCGCCCGCTTCATGGCAGCCGCCGCGTCCTGCCGCAGTTCCCACCGCATCATCTCTCCGACGCACTCATCCCAAGAGGCATAGCGACGGCGTGCTCCGGTGAGCGCGAGCCAGGCCGTGCGCGCGGTTAACCCCTGGCCTTGCCAGTAGGCGGCCATCTCCTCAGCGATCTCGCGGGCGAGTGCGGCCGTCATCATTCCGCCGACCTCTTCCCATAGTGACGCACATCCGTTGTTGCGGTGGCCACCTTGACTGCCAGCGCCGCCGAGCAACCAGTCATGGAGGATCGCTGGCCATCTGGCCTGCCCATACTGAACCGGGCGCCGTCAGCGAGGGGTGGAACAATCTCGTGCGGTCCAAAGTCGGCGACGGCCTCGACGACCGGAGGAATCAAACGCGAGACTCCCGACTGCCCCCGCTGCGCCTCGCGGATGCAGCCTGGCATGCCGCATGTCTTGGCGAAGCTGCCGTTGAAGTACATCTTTGCCCGTCCACCGCACACAGGGCAAAGCGGTGCTGGTCCCGTCATGCTATCGGCTCTCCCAAAGCCTTTGCCGGCTTGTCCGGGTCATCGGCGGCCTTGCGCGACAGCATGAATTCCGGCACCGGAGCGCCCGCTTTGACCTTGGCGCCAATCGCACGCACGACGTCGAGATAGCTTTCGTGCGCATCGACATCGGCGTCGAACGGGCGATCGAGTGGCGGGGCGGCGCTCATTCGGCGGCATCCGCGAACAAATCTGTGCGCCCGCGCTCGCTTTCGGCCGTGCGGAGATTTGCGACAGCCTGGCGATAGTATGATGGCTTCAGCTCTGCCCCGACAAAGCGCCTACCCATCTCGATTGCCACATACCCAGCCGTGCCGATGCCAGCGAACGGCGACAAAACGATATCGCCATGATTGGTCCATACCTGCATTGATCGGCGCACGGCGGTCAGTTGCAGCGGTGAGATGTGCCGCTCGTCATGTTCGGCGCGGGCCATGCGAAACGAGAGCACGTCGCCCTGATGGATGTCCGTCCAGATCGGCTCAGCATAGCGCTGCCAGACCATGATCGACTTGTGCTCGGCGAACGTCCGATTGCCCTCAGAATGGAACGTGCGGCGCGCCTCGAAGGTCAATTCCGCGTCTGTGGTATCGTCTCCGTAGTAGGTCTCGAAGATGCCGGCGACCGGCTCATCGTTCGCGCCGGGCTTGCGCAGCGTCACGATGCTGTCGCCGATCCCCATCCGGCTCATCGCCGAGTCCTTGACTACCTGCTTGTGCAGCAGCCCGATCGCCTTTGTGCGTTGCATCGCGGATACCGGGTCCTTTCGGATATAGACCCGCGAGTGATAGATGAAGCCGATTTCTTGGCCGAGACGTATTTGCTCACCGGGAAAGTCGCGCATGCCGATAAAGCCGTCGCGGGTTATCGACGTGGGCAGGTCCATGCAATGAATGCTGACCATCCGCCCGGGTTTTAGGACGCGGTAGGCCCCTTCAAGCACGAACCGATAGTGTTCCCAGAACACCCGATCATCGCTGTTGTTCGACACGTCGCGCGGGTCATCACTGAACGTGTAGAGGCTGGCGAACGGCGGAGACCAAATACCGTAGTGGACGGAATTCTCTGGCAACCCGCGCATCATCTCAATGCAGTCCGCATTGTAGAGCGCCCAATCGGCGCCACAGTCCTGCGCCATAACCTTTACATCTTCGTTCATTGAACGATTTCCGGGACAAAGCACAGCAATTTACCGTTAACCTCGACGACGCAACCTTCGGCCGGAATCGCGATTTCTTGATCGGCCAAACCATCGTCAACAGGAACGCCCCCCATCAGAACGGCGTCCTTGTGACAAGCGTCAATGACATACAGGCGCATTAAGTCAGCCATTTCGGTAGCTCCATCCGAACCTGCGGGTTGTAAGCTGCGCTGGCGTTCCTCCCGCCGATAACCTGTTCCCGCATCAGGTCACGCATATGTCCACTCATGGCGTCGAGCATCTTGTCGAAGGCAGCCTCTTTCCGTTTCAGGTTGGTAACAACTGCGCCCTCTAGCTCGGACGCTATGAAATACACATCAACCGGCCGTGTCTGCCCGAAGCGCCAGCAACGGCGCACCGCCTGATAGACCTGCTCAAAGCTGTCCGTGAGGCCAACAAATGCCATGCGGGCGCAGTGCTGATAATTCATGCCGTGCCCAGCGAGCGATGGCTTGCTGACTAGGTGCAGTGGGCGCCCCTCCTTGAAGCCGAGCAGACGGGTGATCTTCTGCTCGACGGGATCGCGACCGGCGACCTGTAGCGCGGCCGGCAATAGCCGCTCGATCGCATCGGCCTCGCTGTTGAGATTGCACCAGATCAGCCACGGCTCATCCGGTTCGCGGGTCACTATCTCGACCGCGGCCATGACGCGCGCATCGGCGGTATCCTTCCGTACGCCTATGCGCTCGCCGAGCGTTGACGCCGGCATGGGGAACAGCATGCCGCCGGTCGGCTTATATTCGGCCGCGACGGTAATCTGTTCCAGCCGCAGCGGCGGCAGGTCATAGCCGGGTTCGTCAAAGCCAAGATCGGCGGGATGGCGCACCATGACCGACCACGAGGCGAGCCATCGCCAGAAATCCTGCGCCGCGTGCCGTTTCAATCGCCAGCCGTCATTGCCCTGGCTGTGATCGTTCGCCCGGATCGAACCATCGTGGACGAAGAACATCGACAGCATTTCCTTGGCCGTCATCACGCCCAGGAACTCGGCATGCTGCCCGAGTTCGGTATAATCGTTCGGTGCCGGCGTTGCGGTGCAGCAGAGTTTCCAGGGCGTGTTAATGCATGCCTCGGTCAGCATCGTCCGGGTCGCGCCGTCTTGGCTCTTAATGATGCCGCTCTCGTCGAGTACGATGCCGGCGAACTGGCCGATGTCGAATTTCTCGAACCGCTCGTAGTTTGTGACGACGATGTTGGTCCGTGCCACAGACTGGTCGGCCGCATAGCCGACGCTCGATATGCCAAATTTCAGGGCCTCGGCGACGGTTTGCTCGGCGACAGCAAGAGGGGTCAGCACCAGCACGCGCGCGTCTTCCTCGGCGCATACAGCCTGCGCCCAAGCGAGTTGTTGTAGCGTCTTGCCGAGTCCCGTGCCCTCGAACATCGCAGCGCGCCCACGACGCAGCGCCCAAGAGGTAATCGCCGCCTGAAACGGCTTGAGCGCGGTCGGCAGCGCAGGCACATCGCGCAACCCGCTCGGGGGCGCAGCTGGCGATTTGGATGCTATAAATGTGGCATAGTCAGGCCCCGCCTCGCCATGGCCGCCGCTCTTGCGCTCGGGCTGGCGCTCCCCGACGGCGAGCATGTCATCCCCGCGCGGCATCAGGCGGCTCCCCACTCGGTCAGCCGGTCGCGCACGGCCTCCCAGGAATCGCAATATGCGTGGTTTATCCCGAGTTCGGCCGCACGCTCAGCGAATGCGATCTGTGCTGCGCTCGCCCTGCCCGCGGGGCGCGTGCCCAATAACCCGACCGACTTGGGGCGCTTCAATTCAATCGCCCCGCCTTTTCCATTCCCCCAAAAAATACAAATGTCAGGTGCTCCAGGGGTGAGTCCGCCGTACGCCTTCATTTGGTTAACAATACGCGCAGCCATTATCTTTTCCGCTGGCGTTCGCGCCGGAATAAATAAAGAATTTGGCACCGCGACAGCGAGTACTGCGAGCGACCGGAGACGAAGCATAATTTCTTGAGTCAGCGCGCGCTCTGTCTGGATCATATGTGCCTCCATATCGACCGAGCGCTGATTTGAAATATAAGACTTACGGACACGCCGTATCGTAAAGCTATAGAGTTCTTGTTTACCCCAAGAGACGCAAGCCGCCTTATATGAACAACGGCATCTTCAGTTAGCTTCGCATGACCGCTATTACTGCCTCTCTGGCAAGTGCCATGTCTGATTTTATCAGCGTGGTTTTCTTTGCGGGTGGCCCATCTGACGTTACTTGGGACATTGTTTGTTCTGTCGTTGTCCCAATGCGCAACCTCGTGTTTTGGCGTCGGCTTTTCTCCATGAAACGCGAGGCAAACCAGCGCCCCGATATTATAGGTTGTCCGTCCTATGGTTACGTTGTGGTATCCATTTGGATTTATCTGTGGAGCAAGTTTCTTACCTTGGTAAAACCGTTTACATCCGTTAACGTAGACTATCAGTCGGTCCAGCGACCTGACGTTTCCAAGGTCGCTGGCCTCATAGCCGGCCGCGCCAGGAATAGGCCGCCACTCCTCGGCCTGCAGCGCGCGCTCGGCCTGGACGGTCATCGCCCTACTCCCCGCCGAGCAGCTCGTGCCGCTCCGCCCACCACCTCGCCTTGGCCCGATGCCAGCGCGATGCGGCGACCGTTCGCTCCACCGCCCGGCTCCATCCCCGGCGCCGCGCCCTCAGTTCCGCCCGCCGCCCCAGGCGCAGCGACTGGCGCCGGTGGTAATCCCGAAGTAGACCCGCTATCCATCTGCGCAACGGATGCCTCCAGATCAACCGGGGAATTACATACTTGACTCCCTGAGGGAGCCGAGTTTGCGTTTCTGGGTGAACGCACAGCCTGACGGCTCACGTTATCCACCCCGCGGGCATTCCCGCCCGCAATATGTTGAGGCTCGCGTTCCAGTCTCGGTCGATCACAAGGCCGCAATTGGGGCACGCATGTGTCCGAACGGCCAGGGACTTCGGGACCAACTCGCTACAGCCCGAACAGCGTTGACTTGTGTTCCTCGGATCGACGCGGATCAGGTGCGCACCGGCTCTCTCGGCCTTGTAGCGCAGCATGTCGAGGAATTTCGACCAGGACGCATCAGCAATAGAGCGCGCCAGGGTCGGATGACGGATCATGTTCTTGACGTTGAGATCTTCGACCACGATTAGGTCGGCCCGGTTGACCAGCGCCGCCGACTGCTGATGCAGCCAGTCTCGATCGGTTGCCACCCACTCATGCCGCCACCTCGCTCGACGGCGGCTCGCGCAGATCGGGGGCCAATGACGCCGGGCGCTTGATTGCAAACATTGCCGGAGAACATGATTTCCCCGCCAATTCAGCGGCGGTTCGTAAGGGGGCGCATGCCCACGGCGGAAGGCCGCGTACGCGCCACCCACTCACAGTGTTATGCTGAACGCCGAGGGCTGTGGCGACCGGATGATTGCCGCCGAGGGCATCGATGAGATCGGAAACCGTGTCAATCATTCTTCATGATGGTTCTCGCCTCGCGAAGATGTCAAGCCAAATTATTTTCGGGCCGGCCGAATTTAACCCTTGCGTATTCGCGTGACGCGAAATATCCTGGCCCCTCACTCGCAAACAGCATCTCCCATGGAGGTAGTCATGTGGACAGCCCCCGGGAAAGCCGGGGGCACCGCAGCGCGAGGGGGAGCCAGCCCAATGTCATCCGCCGCCGCGATCGCCCCGCCGACCCCCGAAGTCCTCGGGTGGTGGTTTGCCGCTCGAAAGATGTTCAACGAGATGGTCGCGTCTCTTTTTGATGGAGAGATCTGATGCCCGCCGCGATCACCCCGCCGCCCGCCGCCGAGATCGATGCCGCCTACCGCCGCGCCCTCGCCGATTTCCACGCGAACAACGCGCCGCCGCCGTCTCTCGCTGAGGTCCAGGACATGTACGACCGCTACCGCCGCCGGCTCGCCGAGTGGGAGGCAGCGTGATGGCGTGCGATGCCGCCTATCTGCGCGAGATCGAGCACGCCCGGCGCGATGCCTGCGAGCTGCGCGACCTCCTGGTCGACGAGTTGACACTGCATCAGCTAATGGAGGCGATCGGCCTCGCCACGATGGCGCGGGTGTCGTTGACCCGGGCCGTCCAGATGCGCGCCATAGCGGCCGAGGCACGCGACCCCCAGGATCGGAGCGACTCTGTTGGGCGCGCAATAGCGCGGGAGATCTACCCTGATGTGCAATAAATGGTTGGATATCGAGACCGCGCCGAAGGACGGCACAGCGATCGACCTATGGTGCGTGCACGAGACGGATGGTGCAGTGCGTCTTGCGGACGCGCGTTGGTCGGACACCCTCAAATGCTGGACCGGACCGATTGAACTCCCGCTAAATCCCGGCTGGGTGGCCACGTCTTGGATGCCGCTGCCGCTGCCACCTCCACCTGCCGCCGCATCCGGGGCGCCAAACCTCCAAGATCGGAGCGCGTGATGGATCAGGCCGTTCTCGACCGCGCCGCAGCCCAGGCCGATCGCGCCGCCGAAGCGTGCGAGCAGCCGTATTGGCCGGGCGAGCACGTCATTTCCCGACGCCATCCGCTGTTCGAGGCGATGGTCGTGACCCGTTGCGTGCGGATCGAACCGGGCGTGTGGCGAATCTATTGGATGATCCCCGGCAGGCTCGGCGGCTCGCCGACGACCGGGAGCGGACCGGCCGACAGATACATGGCGGCCAACGACAGGGGGCAGGGATGAGCGCGCCACCAGACGATATTAAGTTCCGCCATGATGTCCGAGCGGCTCTCGGCATGAATGACAAGTGCGGGCTGACCGGGCTGGAAAAGGACGTGTTCGAGGTTCACCGCCTCGCGCTGCGGCTGCGGGAGGCGCTCAAGGGCGTCATGGAGAACATCGAGGGGCCTGCCAATGCCCTGTCTCTCGCCGAAGCTGAGGCACGCGCCGCGCTCGCCGACGCCCAATTCCCGAGATTGTGGAGCGGAATATGACGCGCGCCTTCGCCGCCCGAACCCTCTCGCTGTCGACCATCGGGGGCGCCCGATCCGCTGCCGAGCGCGATGCGTGGTGGCGGGGGTTCATCGCAGGCCTGTTGCTCGCCCTGAGCGTCGTGGTCGTCGCGGTAATCGCGTGCTTCGGGATCATCGTCCGGGCGCATTAACGGAGCCATGCGATGTGTGAATGTATAGCTAAAGTGAACACTCAGTTGGCCGAGCACAATACAGTTCTAGAACAAGCGATTGTCGTAAGCGTGGCTCATCCGGGAATGCGATCATCACTATTGATCCAAACGGCACGGTTACATACAGGCACCCCAGCCGAGCGGCGCTCTAGGGTGCAAAAGGTGATGCCATCGTTCTGCCCATTCTGCGGAACGCAGATCGACCGGACGCTCCATCAAACGGAAGGATCAACCCCATGAAACTCACCCCCGACCGCATCGTAAACGCCGGCCGCGCGCTTGTCGGCCCCTACCCGCCCGCATCGCCCGAGGTCATCGAGGATGTCGTCACGAAGCTCTGCCGCGCGTTGGCCGTGCCCTTCACGGTCGAGAGCGATGCGAAGGCACTTTGGCGCGCCCGGGCCAGCGCGCATTACGCCTAGATGAGGAACGGGCATGCCTGAAACTCGCGACTTTCCAACGGCGGCAATCGCGTCGCTATCGACTGGCGTCTTGCTCTGCAAATTCGACGAGATGCACGAGGCGGCTGAATATCTGATGGGGCACCCAATCTGGACTCATCATTTCGCCGACAAGGGGCTTTGGCTCAAGATGCAGCGTGCCGTCGTTGAGCAATGCCCAGGCATGCCCACCGAACTTCCGGGCGCCGACAAAGACAACTACCTCGCGAAACTTGCCGAGATCGAGGCGGAGATCGGCAAGGTCGTGAAAATCCGCAAGGGCGACGGCTCGACCGCGATGTATCCACTGGATGGCATTCCAGAAGGCAAGCCCATCATCGTCGTCCGTACAGGGGAATAGCCGTGAGCGACGACATGACTACAGGAACATGGGCGGAGCACGACGAGGCGCCATGCGAGCGCAAGCTGGCCCGGCTTCTCGCGGCAATAGATTCGGTGCCGCGGTGCAGTTGCTCGGCCGCAATCTGCGTTGAGCTGCGCGCCGCCATCAAGGAGGCACAGTCGTGACCGCTCTCGCCAATCCCCGCGCGGTGATCGGCGACAATGCCGAGCCGGAGTCCGAGCCAACGCCGTTCCAGATCGCCGAGAAAGCGGTCAACGATGTTTGCGGTGAGGCGACTCTTTGGCTCGACGGGCACCCGATCGACAGCCAGGACCTCGCCGACGGTGTGGCGAACCTGTTGGCCGAGATCCGCAAGGCCGAGAAATTGGCCGACGATACGCGGGTGGCCGAGAACGCGCCCTTTGATGCCGGCAAGGCCGAGGTGCAACGGCGCTATTTGCCCCTGATCGGCGATACAAAAGCCGTGCGCGGCAAGACCGTACTGGCCTCGCTCGCCTGCAAGGCCGCGCTGGCCCCCTGGCTCGCCGCCGAGGATCGCCGCATCAAGGCGGAGGCTGCGGCTGCACGCGAGGAAGCCGACCGGCAACGTCGCGAAGCCGAGGAAGCGCTGCGGGCATCCGACGCAACCAATCTCGCGGCGCGTGAGGCTGCGGAGGCCCTGCTGCACGCCGCCAAGCGCGCCGAGGTCACGGCGAATGTCGCCGGGCGTCAGACCGCTACGGCTGGCGGCTCGTTCGGTCGCGCGGCCGGGCTGCGGGCGAACTGGACGGCCACAATCACAGACCCCACAGAAGCCGCCAGAACCTGTTGGCGCGATGCGCAACCGGAAATGCTGGAATTTCTACAAGGGTGGGCTGAGCGCCGGGTGCGAGAGGGCGCGCGGACGCTTCCGGGCTTTTCCATCGTGCTCGAAAATAAGGTCGCTTGAAATGACCGAACCCAGCGCAGAGGCGATGGCGATGGTCGACCTTCTCCCGGCAGAGGCGTCTCCCAAGGTTATCGCCCGCGCCCTCGACGAATTCGCGCGCCTTGCCGTCGCCGCTGAACGCGAGCGATGCGCCGCGATTGTCAGGAGGATATCGCCATGAACGTGCGCACAAGCGAGCAAATCAACGAGATCGCCGCAGCATCGGCAAAGGCTCAGGCTGAGCTAGAGAATATCGAGAAGTCTGGCGTTAACCCAGCCTTCCGCTCCTCCTATGCAAAACTTGGCACGGTGCTCGAGGAGGTTAGAGGAAAATTTGCGAAGCACGGCATCGCTATCTGGCAATTCGCAGTTAATGGTGAGGGGTCGAATGTCGGCGTCGTGACCCGGTTAGCTCATAGCTCTGGTCAATGGATCGAAAGCGAATTCTATGTGGCCCCGGCGAAATTCGACGCCCAGGGAGCGGGATCAGCGATCACGTATTGCCGCCGTTATTCGCTGATGGCGATGGCGGGCGTTGCTCCCGATGATGATGATGGGAACGCGGCCGTCGCGCGCCCCTCCGCTCCAGCCCCTCGCGCCTCCGCCGCCGCCAATGCCCGCGACAGCGCCGGGGCAGACCCATTCTCGGATGACGCAGGAGGCGCAACGCGGCCCGCTGGTGATCGTCCCGCCGCCCCGCCATCATCGCCGCGGCCGAACGGGAAGGCCGCACCAGCGCCCGACGCCGACGACCCTGAGCGCAAGACGAAGCACGACCGCGCCGTCGCCGCGCGGGACCGGATCAGGGTGGCGGTAGAGGCCGCTCAGGAGCCCGTAATTGTAGAAGAAATACTCCGGATCAATCGGAGCGATCTCGAATTCCTCTTGGCGTATCACGAGCCATCTTATGATAGATTGCTCGAATTAGCGTCGGCGCGGTCACAAGAATTGCGAGCGTCAGCATGAGCCTTATTGACCATGCCGCCTTATTGGCGATGCTCGATTACGATCCCGACACCGGCGTCTTTGTCTGGCGTCAACGGACGGATACGAGTCCGCAGTGCAACGGCATACACGCCGGTAAGGTGGCCGGCTGTGAACGCACCAATGCCAGCGGTCGCAAATATTGGAGAATTCATATCTGTGGCCGAACATTCTTAGCGCATCGTCTCGCGTTCTTCTGGATGGTTGGGTGTTGGCCGCCCCATGAGGTAGATCACCGAGACAACGACGGCCTAAACAACAAATGGTTGAATTTGCGCCCGGCCACAACGTCCCAAAATGGCGCGAACCGAGGCCTACAAAGTAACAACACGACCGGCATGAAGGGCGTCAGGCCCGGAAGTAAACTAGGTCGATATCGGGCCACGATTAATATCAACAGGAAGCAGTATCATCTTGGTACCTACGACAGCCCCGAAGCCGCGCACGAGGTTTATCGCAAAGCATCCGTAGCCGCGTTCGGCGAATACGCGAGGATGAAATGAGCGCGGCAGCGCGCAGCTCCGAGCTTCTGGCAAGCGCATGAGCAAGACCGCAGCCGCCGCGATCCGCGCCACATTCTCCCAATACGCGATGGTAAAAACCCGCGGTGTCTTGGTGCTCCACATGGAGGTCCCGTTGGAGCAACAGGCGGAGGTCTTCGCCGCGCTCGGATATCCGTTGCCCGGCAACGAGGTTTGGTGCGCCGTCGCCCGGCTAGACGTGTCGGTCGCCGATGTGTCGGTCGAGCACCTCGATAGACAATCTGTCGATGAAGCGCCGTCCGTTCGCATTACCGCAGCCGAGCGCGGAAAACAGCGGTACGCGACGGCGAGCGACATGCAGAGGGCGCTGACCCGGGCGGCGCTGTTGCCGAAGGACCCGAGGTTCCAGGCTTGGGCAATTGGCGGAGCGCAGGACGGTCCAGAGAGCGCCGAGCAATTCGTCCGCGAGACCTGCTGCGCTGGCGAAAGCCGCAAGCTGATCGCCGAAGATCGCGTCTGTTTCGATGCGTTCATCCGGATGGAGACCTCGTTTTTGGTGGAGACGAATCAGATGGCGGAGC
>DAIQRF010000003.1:18417-22016 GCA_036786505.1 Casimicrobiaceae bacterium
AGCCACACTAATGACCCACGACGAGCCGCTTCTACTGACGACCGCGAAGGCGGTCGCAGAACAAATCGATGCGCTGGAGAAGGAACGAGCCTTCTGGCTCGTCAACGTCATCGAGGCATCGCCGCCTTGGTCGCCCGAGACTACGAAATGGGCCGCTAAGCACGTTTTTGCTATTGCGGCCGCACTTGTCCCGCTGCTCGACCGCCTCGGCCTCGCGGACGCGGCCCACCTCGCGCATGACGAGGCGGTTGCCGCGATGACCACGAAGGGGGAGACCGATGGCTGAGCGCTCGCGTCCTCTCGGCAAGCATCAACGCGGCTTGCTGGCAAATCTGGCGGGCGTGTGGATGGGGCTTATGGCCGGCGACAAGCTATCGGCCGGGCTGGTACGCCGCGGCCTGCTCGCCGCTGAGCCGGACGGCAGCTGGGCTCATATAACGCCGGCCGGGTTGCGAGCTGTCGCCGATGAGATCGATGCGGGGCGCGTAGAGATGTTCTCGCCCGAGAAGCTGAATCTGAAGCAGAAGCAGAAGGTGGCCGATGGCTGAGCCCCGTCCCCATCGCGGGCTACATCCTTATGTGCGGCATGTGGAGGATACGGGCCTCGGCCTGTTCAACAGCTTCGGGTGGGAACAAGTGCCGGTCATCGAAATCGAGGGCTCCCTCGCTAACGGCCGACCCGCATTCTTCCAGTTCAACGCGGGCGAGCGCGGCATGCTGGTCAACGTTTATGTGCCGAAGGCTTGGGCCATACCGGCATGAGCGCCGATCGCCCCGAGATCGCCCCGCTCCACCATGGCCCCCATAAAGTCGTGGGACCGAGGAGCTGCGATACATGCGCATGGTTCAGCGACAATTCGGAGTGTCGCCGCTGGCCGCCATCATCATCATTAGGTCGGAACAGCACCTATGGTCGGTGGCCTCTGGTCGCCACGGATGATTGGTGTGGCGAGTGGCGGCTTGGTGCCGAGGCTGGTGAGATCGAAGCCATGATGCGCGCCGTCGCCATAATGGACGGTCCAGAGGATTTTGAGACCTATACCGACAAAGGGCGCCGCGCGCTTAAGGGTATGGCCATCATGTGGTTATCCGCTATGCGGCAAGCGGGCTTGGTGCCGATAATGGCCCCTCGTGCAGACGATGCCTGAGATTATCCCTCTCCATTTCGAGGTGCAAGCTGCCCGCCTTCTCGGCATCGAGCCCCGCGCGCTCCGCAGCGAACGCGCCGCCGGCCGCATAACATTCCGTCGCGTGGCCGGGCGGATCATGTACCGTGCCGACGATCTCACCGCCTGGCAGGAGACCGTCGCATGTCGCGCCCGCCCGAAGGCCCACGCAAGGCCCCAACCCGAAAGCCAGACCCGCGTTTCATCGAAATCAACGGCATCAAGGCGCTTCGCTGGAATGTGAAAAACGCGCCGACGCCATGACACGGAAGGTGATGGACTGATGAGCGATGTTACCGAAGATCTGATGACGAAAGTTGCTGATGACGTAACCAAAACGGTCATACGAACGCTGTTGATCGCACCCCGCCCATTGCTTCCAGTCGCCGCCTCGGCCGCCGCCGCCGCGTTGGGAATTGTCGCGGCCGAACTAGATAAACTCGCAGGATGCTATAACGCTCTCGCCGGCCCCGGCAACGACAACATTTTGCTTGCGGGGCTGATCGTTGCACGCATGGGCATGTCGCCACAAGCGGCTGACAGCATCGGCGACGCCTACAAGGATTATGCGGCCCTGCAAGCGGCAGGGCTGGCACCATGAGGGCAGCACGGAAGGTGATGAGCTGATGCCCCCCAACGGCGAGCGCAGAATTCACAAATACCGCATCGTCCGACGCGATGGCGGACACGAACCACAGATGCTCTCCACGACCGGCTCGGCAGCCTTCACCGGCCCTAAAGACGTTTGGTTCCCGCTGAACTCTCAAGGCTACTGGCTTGAGCCGGACGCTTTCAATTACGGACTTGTGACTAAGCACGCGCCGTTGCCGACTCGTCACGAGGCTGAGCGCGCCATTCTTCGCGCAAAAGCGATCAATGACGATCAGCCGATAATCTGCGGAGCACGGAAGGTGTTGGACTGATGGACGAGCTTAGCAAAATACTTTGCCCATTCTGCTCAACCCCGTGGTCCGAAGAAAATATCCACGTTTGGGAGGTCGATGGCGCCGACCAGTGCGAGAGCGGCCGATTTGAGCCGCCTACCTACAACATTTCTATCAGCTGCCACTCCTGCAAGCGGGAGATGTACCGGAAGGAAGGCCGCTACGCCGATTATGGGGAACCGTGACACGGAAGGTGATGGACTGATGCGCCGATGCAAATGCTGCAAAACGATCAAGGACGATGCCGATTTCTTGCCGATCTACGGTCGCGGCTGAAAGGTCACGATCTGCGATTCCTGCGCCCGCGAGAATATGCGGCGGTGGGGTCGCGACATGGTGAACTACAATCACGCAGCCGCGCTTGCTAAGGCGGCAGCACGGAAGGTGATGGACTGATGGAATACTGGAAGGGGCGCTATCAGATGCGCCGGCGCCAGGGCGCGAGCGCGATTGCCGCTATCATAGACGCGGTATTCTGGCCCCGCCCGGAGGTTCCGTTCCTTTCCGTGCGGCTACATCTGCGAGCACGGAAGGTGATGGACTGATGGACGATCCCACCGAAAAGCGCCCCCCGAGTGGTGGCCGGACGACCGTTTCTCCTATTCGGATATTGACGAAGCGGATCCGCCCGGCGGCGGTGTCCGGAGAATGACCGGATTATGGCCGTCGACCGCCGTCAAATGCTGGCAGGAATGGCGGATGCTGGCGGCAAAAGTCCAAGGAAACGGGGGAGGACGCTCCCTTCACACCGGAGCGAGCCCCCTTGCCGCTCCAATGGGTTACGCGATGATGTCCGGGAAACCGCCCGGAGAACCCCGGCCGAAGGGGGCGATTAGCTCAGCGGTAGAGCGCCGGCCCCACATGCCGGATGTCGCAGGTTCGATCCCTGCATCGCCCACCATTGCCGCGCATCATCATCGGCGATGCAATCTTCAAGGACGCGCCCGATGCTCCCGCTGAACGGAACGAAGACGCACCCGCTGACCGAGCACGCATGGAGCGTCCTGGTCTCGCTCGCGCTGCTCGGCCCAGAGCCGGCCCAGGAGACAAACCCCGGCGTGATAAACCGGCTGGAGCGAGAGAATCTCGCCGAGCGGTTTCTTGCCCCGACGCCGTACCGGACACGAAAGGGCAACATCCCTTGGCTTCGGATCACGGAAGCTGGTCGTTTCCGATTGAGTAATCGGCAATGAGCATGATCCGCAAGAGCGATCGGAGGCCGGCATGAGCAGAGAAAGGCGAAGAGCAATGATCGAGATCGACCGCTCCCGCGACGTGATCGGCTCCTGCCCGAATTGCGGAGAATGGGCGATGCACCGGCGACCCCACAAGCCAGGGGTCAGATGTCACGCTTGCGAAGAGGGTCGGTATGCGATCATCAGCGAGACGATCCGTTATTTCGAAGTGCGCATTGACGCCCCGGCCGCGGCTGGTTTCCGAGAAGGGAAAATGGCGATGACTAATGCTGAACGTGAGGCGCAGGCAGAGG
>DAIQRF010000157.1:0-5850 GCA_036786505.1 Casimicrobiaceae bacterium
CAATTTGGATGGATGATGTGGGTCGAGCAATCGACGAACTTCCTTTTCATCTACTTCGAGCGACCTTGCGAGTTCCGACTTGGAGATTGCTGCCTCCTTCAGACGTCAAATACTCTTCCGCCAACGCGTTACGGCGCCACGGAGTTCTACTTCTGAATTGTCTTCTTGACGGGGAAGTTTACGAGGCGAGACCGAGCAACTTGCGGGTATGACGAGCGATCATCCGTTCCTCGTCGGCGGGGATGACCCACGCGGAAACGCGTGCGTTCGCGGCGCTGATCCGCGGACCGCCCGCGGCATTCGCGCTTGAATCAACCTCCACGCCGAGCCAGGCAGCATCGCGGCAGACACGTTCGCGAATCGACACCGCATGTTCGCCGATTCCGCCGGTGAAAACGAGCGCATCCAGGCCGTCGAGCGCGGCAACCATCGAACCCAGCTCGCGACGGAAGCGGTACACGAAGAGATCGATGGCCGCTTGGGCCTGTGGCAGATCGCTCGCGAGCAGGGTGCGCATGTCGCTCGACATACCGGAGACGCCGAGCAGGCCGGACTCTTTGTAGAGCAGCGTTTCTAGCGCGCGGGCATCCATGCCGAGTTCATCGATCAGATACAGGATCACGCCCGGATCGAGGCTACCGCACCGCGTTCCCATCATGAGGCCGTCGAGCGCGGTCAAGCCCATGGTGCTGGCGACGCTCCGGCCGTCCTTCATTGCGCACATGCTTGCGCCGTTTCCCAGGTGAGCCACGACGACGCGGCCGCGCGCCGCCGCCGCGTCGAAGTCGGCCAGCGCCGAGGCAATGTATTCGTATGACAGCCCGTGGAATCCGTAGCGCTGCACCCCGCGCTCGGTGATCGCGCGTGGCAGCGCAAATGCCTGCGCAATGGGCGGCTGCGTCCGATGGAATGCGGTATCGAAACACGCGACCTGGGGCAGCGACGGCGCATGCGCGGCGATGACGCGCATCGGCGCGATGTTGTGCGGTTGATGCAAGGGTGCAAGCGGGATCAGCCGCTCGAGCGCGGTCAGGACGCTAGTGTCGACTTTGACGGGCATGGTGAAATCGCGCCCGCCATGGACCACGCGGTGGCCGACAGCGCCGAGCCGGGTGGTTCCGAGCTCCCGATTCAGAAATTCGAGCAGGTGGGCAATCGCGTGGCCGTGGTTCAACACGCCGGCGTCGCTCCATTGCTCCTCGTGTACGACCCGATCTTCTGCGTCCCTTACGATGAACGTGGGCAAGCCCTGGAGACCCTCGATCTGACCGCGCAGCCGGGGCGGCGCGTCACCGCGGACGTCGGTATAGAGCGAAAATTTGACGCTCGACGAACCCGCGTTCAGAACAAGCACTGCTTCGGCGCGCTTAGGCATCATGCCTACCTTCGTTCGGCGCGACTGGCGCAGTCGCGAAGTGGGGTTCGCGTGTTAGTGCCGCGCCGTGCGCCGGGCGGTGCTAGCTTCGCCTGCGCAGCCGGCGGATCGCCGCCAACTGGGCCACCGCACCGGCAAGCTCGCCTTCGGCCATTGCGATGTCTGCTTTGGACGTCCTGTTTTGCATCGCCTCTTCCGCGAGGCGTTTCGCCTCGAGCGCTTTGGCTTCGTCCAGATCACGGGCGCGGATCGCCGTGTCCGACAGCACCGTCACCACGTCGGGCTGAACTTCCAGAAAGCCCCCTTGGACGTAGACGATCGTTTCTTCCGCCTGTCCTGGCTCCTTGATGCGAACAACCCCGGGCTTGATCTGAGTGATGAGCGGCGTGTGCCGGGGATAAATACCGAGCTCGCCCATCACTCCGGGAAGCACGACGAACTCCGCCTCGCCGGAGTAGATCGACTCTTCGGCGCTGACGACATCGACGTGAATGGTGTTGGCCATTGGGTTCCCCGGCGAGAGAAAAGCTATTGCAGCGTCTTCGCCTTTTCGACGGCCTCTTCGATGCCGCCTATCATGTAAAACGCCTGCTCCGGCAGATGATCGCATTCGCCGTCGACGATGGCTTTGAAACCGCGGATCGTGTCCTTGAGCGAAACGAATTTTCCCGGAGAGCCGGTGAAGACTTCGGCGACGAAAAATGGCTGCGACAGAAAGCGCTGAATCTTCCGCGCCCGCGCGACCGCAAGCTTGTCCTCCGGAGAGAGTTCGTCCATTCCCAGAATCGCAATGATGTCGCGCAGCTCCTTGTAACGCTGCAGGGTTTGCTGCACGCGTCGAGCAGTCGTGTAGTGCTCCTCGCCGACGACGTTGGGGTCGAGCTGGCGCGAGGTCGAATCCAGCGGGTCGACCGCGGGGTAGATGCCGAGCGAGGCGATATCGCGTGACAGCACCACCGTCGAGTCGAGGTGGCCGAAGGTGGTGGCGGGCGACGGATCGGTCAGGTCATCGGCCGGCACGTAGACCGCCTGCACCGAGGTGATCGAGCCGGTCTTGGTCGACGTAATGCGCTCCTGCAGCGCGCCCATTTCCGCGGCGAGCGTCGGCTGATAGCCCACCGCCGACGGCATGCGGCCGAGGAGCGCCGAGACTTCGGTCCCGGCGAGCGTGTAGCGATAGATGTTGTCGACGAAGAAGAGCACGTCGCGGCCTTCGTCCCGAAAATATTCCGCCATGGTCACCCCGGTAAGCGCCACCCGCAGGCGGTTTCCCGGCGGCTCATTCATCTGTCCGTAAACCATCGCGACTTTGTCGAGGACATTCGAGTCCTTCATCTCGTGATAGAAGTCGTTGCCTTCGCGCGTGCGCTCGCCGACGCCGGCGAAGACCGAAAAGCCGCTGTGCTCGATGGCGATATTGCGGATGAGCTCCAGCATGTTCACGGTCTTGCCCACGCCCGCACCGCCGAACAGCCCCACCTTGCCGCCCTTCGCGAACGGGCACACCAGGTCAATCACCTTGATCCCCGTCTCCAGCAGCTCGGTCGAGGGCGAAAGCTCCTCGAACGCCGGCGCATCGCGATGGATCGACATGGTCTTCTCGGCGCCAACAGGGCCCGCTTCGTCGATCGGGCGACCGAGCACATCCATGATCCGGCCAAGCGTCTTTGGCCCGACCGGGACCATGATCGGCGCACCGGAGTTCTGCACCTTCATGCCCCGCCGCAGTCCGTCGGAAGATCCCAGGCAGATGGTCCGCACGACGCCGTCGCCAAGCTGCTGCTGAACCTCGAGGGTAAGCCCGGCGCCTTCGAGCGTCAGCGCGTCATAGATCTTGGGCAGATGCTCGCGCGAAAACTCCACGTCGATCACCGCGCCAATGCACTGGACGATGGTTCCTTCTTTCATGTTGCCTTCCCCGATTCAAGAATCATTTTCATACCGCCGCCGCGCGTAGTGGATCGCCGGCGGCTCAAACCGCCGCCGCTCCGGCAACAATCTCCGACAGTTCCTTGGTGATCGCCGCCTGCCGCGACTTGTTGTAGATCAGTTGCAGCTCATCGATAATCGTTCCCGCATTGTCGGACGCGGCCTTCATCGCCACCATGCGCGCACTCTGCTCCGACGCGATGTTCTCGTTGGCGGCCTGATAAATAATCGATTCGATGTAGCGCGTCAGCAGTCCTTCCAGCACCGTCTTGGCGTCCGGCTCGTAGATGTAATCCCAGGGAAACTCGCGCTTTTCGACTTCACCTTCGAGGTCGGCGATGGGAAGTATCTGGCTCTCGACCGGCGTCTGCTTCATGGTGTTTTCGAATCGCGTCGAGACCAGATGCAATTCATCGATCTGCCCGGCGATGTATGCGTCGAGCTGAACCTTGACCGGCCCGATCAGCTTGTCGAGATGCGGGCGGTCACCGAGCCCGACGACATGAGAGACGACGTTTGCCTTCAGCCGGTTCATGAAGCCGAAACCCTTGTTGCCGATGACGCTGACCTGCACGCCCACACCTTTTGCCTGCCACGCCTTGATCTTCGACAGCGCGAGCCGCAAGGCGTTGGTATTGAGTCCGCCGCAAAGGCCCTTGTCCGACGTGATGACAATGAGCCCGACGTTCTTCGGCTCGCCCCGCTTCACGACAAAGGGATGGCGATATTCCGGGTTGGCGTGCGCGAGATGACGCGCGATCGCGAGCATGCGGCTGACATAGGGACGCGAAGCACGCATGCGCTCCTGTGCCTTTTTCATTTTGGAGGCCGCAACCATTTCCATCGCCTTGGTGATCTTGCGCGTGTTTTGCACGCTCTTGATCTTGTTGCGGATTTCTTTTGAGCCCGCCATCGCAAATCCTAAAAGGTGCCGTTTTTCTTGAAGTCTTCGATGGCAGCGGACCAGGCCTTCTCGCCTTCGGCGTCCATGTCCTTGGTTTGCTCGAGCTTGTCCATCAGCGCACCGTACTTGCTCTTGATGAATTGCCGCAATCCAGCCTCGAACGCAAGCGCTTTCTCGACCGGAACATCGTCGTAATAACCCTTGTTCACCGAAAAGAGCGTCAACGCCTCCTCGGAAACCGACAGCGGTGAATACTGCGGCTGTTTCATCAGCTCGGTCACCAGACGGCCGCGATCGAGCTGTCTGCGTGTCGCTTCATCGAGATCGGACGCGAATTGAGCAAACGCGGCGAGCTCGCGATACTGAGCCAGCGAAAGGCGCACGCCTCCGCCCAGCTTCTTGATCACCTTGGTCTGAGCCGCACCGCCGACGCGCGATACCGAAATGCCGGCGTTGATTGCCGGCCGGATGCCCGCATTGAAAAGATCGGTCTCCAGAAAAATCTGTCCGTCGGTGATCGAAATCACGTTGGTTGGCACGAACGCGGTAACGTCGCCCGCCTGAGTTTCGATGATTGGAAGCGCGGTCAGCGAACCCGTCTTGCCTTTGACCGCACCCTTGGTGAAGCGCTCGACCCATTCCGGATTAACACGCGCACCGCGCTCCAGCAGCCGCGAGTGCAGGTAAAAAACGTCGCCGGGGTACGCCTCGCGTCCGGGAGGGCGGCGGAGCAGCAGCGAGATCTGACGGTACGCCCACGCCTGCTTGGTCAGATCATCGTAAATGATCAGTGCGTCCTGCCCGCGATCGCGAAAGTATTCGCCCATGGTGCAGCCGGAATACGGCGCGATATATTGCATCGCGGCCGACTCCGACGCCGACGCGGCGACCACGATGGTGTACGCCATCGCGCCATGTTCTTCGAGCTTTTTCACTACGTTCATGATCGACGACGCCTTTTGCCCGATTGCGACGTAGACGCAGAAGAGGTCCTTGCCCTTCTGATTGATAATGGTGTCGATGGCGACCGCGGTCTTGCCGGTTTGCCGGTCGCCGATGATCAGCTCGCGCTGACCGCGTCCTATCGGCACCATCGCGTCGATCGACTTGAGCCCCGTCTGCACCGGTTGAGCCACGCTCTGGCGCCACATCACGCCGGGGGCGACCTTTTCGATGACATCCTTTTCCTTGGCGTTGATCGGCCCCTTACCGTCGATGGGCTGTCCAAGCGCGTCGACGACGCGGCCGATCAGCTCGGGCCCAACCGGCACTTCGAGAATGCGGCCGGTGCACTTGACCGTATCGCCTTCCGAAATATGCTCATACTTGCCAAGAATCACCGCGCCCACTGAATCGCGTTCCAGATTCAGCGCCAGGCCGAAGGTGTTGTCCGGAAACTCGAGCATCTCGCCCTGCATCGCGTCGGACAATCCGTGGACACGGCAGATGCCGTCGGTAAGGGAGACGACCGTACCTTGCGTCCGCACTTGCGCGCCGACGTCGAGGTTCTGGATCTTGGTCCTGATGAGTTCGCTGATTTCCGATGGATTCAACTGCATGATTTTTCCTTGCGCTTTCCCGTGATGGGTCGCGTTATGTTCTGGGTCACGTTTGGGTCACGTTTGGCTCACGTTTGGCTCAC
>DAIQRF010000158.1:0-5841 GCA_036786505.1 Casimicrobiaceae bacterium
ATCTGCCCGAGGCGACCTTGGTCAGAACGGTACTGATGGAAAACATTACCAGCGCCGCCAACGCAAGGGATTCGCCGGTTATCGCCTTTGCAATCATTGACCCTAGCTCAGCCAAGCAGGCAGTTGCGCCGTCAACGCGTGACTATCGTGAGCAGCGCTTCCATTCAATGCATATCCCAACAGCGTGCCGGCGCCATCGACAAAAAGGGCCCTGACGCCGTCGCTGCTTGCGCTGACCTGCCACTCTCCCGCCATGCCCGCGGGCGGAGGCGCCACGACCGTCGGACACGCCGGAGTCTTCACCACGACCGGCATCGCCGGATAGCGAAGCGCCGTTGGCTTGCCTGCGAGAGTGGACGCCAGCGCTTTCGCGGCGTGCATGATCGGCGTGGTGAAGGGCAGCACCAGGCCCTCCACCTGCGCGCAGTCGCCCAGTGCGTAAATGTCCGGGTCGCTCGTTTCAAGGAGCCGGTTGACCACAATGCCGCGATCGGTTCGCAATCCTGCGCTCGCCGCCAGCGCGGTTCTGGGTTTGAGGCCGATGGCCGAGAGCACTACGTCGGTATCGATGGCTTCGCCATTGGCCAGACTGACCCGACAAGCAGTTCCGTTGGGGGCGATGCTTCGCACGGACATGCCGAGGTGCCAGGCAATGCCGAGGCTTGCGAGGCTCCTGTTGAGCATGGCGCCTCCCGCCGGCGGCAGCAGCCGCCCCAGCGGTTGCGGCGCGATGTCGACAACGTCGACGTGGTAGCCAGCGCTGGCGAGGTCGTTGGAGAATTCGCAGCCGATCAATCCCGCGCCTACGATCAGAATCCTTTTCTTGGCCAAAACCGCAGCACGGAAGCGCGCGTAATCTTTGAGATCGTTGACCGAGAGCACGCCCGCGGCGCCATCGCCGGCGAACGAAGGATGGATCGCATCTGCGCCCAGAGCGAGTACCAGCTTGGAGTAACGCAATCGATGATCGTCCAATTCGATTTCGTGATCGCCTGGATGAACCCGCTGGACACTGGAACGGGTCCGAATCTCTGCGCCAAGTTGCGACGCCATCTGTTCGGCCGTCTTGTTCACCAGCATTTCGGGGCTTTTTGCGGCGGCGAATGCTTCGGAGAGCATGGGCTTCGAGTAGAACTCGCCCTGATCCGCGGTGACGATAGTGAGCGCAACCGCCTTGTCGAATTTGCGGAGATTGCGCGCGAGGTTGTAGCCGGCGAGGCCGCTGCCAATGACGATGATGGGATTCACGACGACGATTCCAGCAGTTCCACCGGATCGCCGTAGCGGCTCGCCATTGCCACGACCGACGGATCGCGCAATGCGTGCAGGAAACCGCGCTCGATCAGCGTCGCGTCGCCCGCTGTCACGGTAGCATCGAATGTCACCAGGTCCATGTGAACCGGAGGTTCCTCCCAATCGGGCATTACTCGGCGTATATAGTCCGAAGGCTTGGCAAGGTCGATGCCGAAATGCAAAGCTCCCGGCGCATTCGATCCGGCCGGATAAATGGTATGGCGCGGCGCCTTGGGATTGAAGCCGCACCCTCCTCCCTCGATCAGCCGGCCGCCCACCAGCATGTCGCGCAGGATATGCGCTTCCGGCGAAGTGCCATGAATAGCGGCGACGATTTCGCCGTTGAATTCGACGGCAATCTTTTCTGCAAAGGGCTTGCCGAAACCCACCGCCCATTGCGGGTACAGCACGCCGCCCATCGGGACCGAGGCGGTGAAATCGTTGTTCACCGAATTGTGGTCCCAAAGATTGGGACCATGGGTCGGCAGGTAATGAACATAGCAGCCTGGATCTTCCGCCGTCATTCTGCCGCGCCAGCGATTCGTGGCCAGTTGGTTTTCGCGCATCGCGCGCGTAAAGCCGATGCAAAAATCGCTGCCGCGCTCGTCGGAAAAGCGCAGTTCGAAGTCGCGTCCGCTGGGGTAACGATCCGCAGTCGCCCGAATGATCTCTCCGATCACCTCGATGGGGAATCGCGCCTGCGGGGTATGCAGCAAGTCCAGATCCCGAAAATAGGTGATCTTGACCCAGCGTTGTCCGTCCCGTCGAAGCCCGATGCAAAACGGGTCAAGAATCGAGCAAAACCATGTCGACACGACGAACGTGGCATGCTTGAGCAGCGGCTGGACCGCGTCCGGCACCCGCGGCAACTTCGTCGTCGGCTCGACATACGCCGCAACGGTAGCCCCGCGCGCCTTGGCCAATCCGGATACAGCGTCGACCACTCGCGGGTCGAGTAACGAGTCGATCAGCATCAGCACCCTGTCGCCGGGGTGAATAGCGAACACCTTGAAAAAATTCTCGAGCGCCTGAAAGTACTCCTTCACGCGCGTAATCGACGGATTGAGCACAGGCGGCAGCCCAACAAATTCCTCTGGCTCGTTCATCCCCTCCGCTCCTGACACGGCTGCTTGCTCTCCCGGAGATGGCAAGGAGTCTCGGCCCCGCCGAAGGTTCTCAAATCGGATAGATCAGGCTGTTCGGCACCACGATACTGTCGAAAACGCAGAGCTTCTCCTTGAACTTCAGACGCCCGCTTTCCACGACGAGCCGATCCAGATACGCGCCGGCATTGAAGATGCGCGTCACATCGTCGATCAGGGTCTCCAATACCAGGTAGTTCGCCTGAGCCGACAGAGTGTCCGCTTCCCATCCCTTGATTCGGATGCCGCTTACCAGGTGCCGCAGGTAACGGGGCGCATACATGCTGGTTTGGCGGATCGCGACGACCCGATCCATCAGCATGCCTTTGCTTTCCGAGAGCCATGTTGCAAGTGGCAGGCCGCGCCGGTGATTCTCCCGGGGAATGATCTTGTACACGCACTTCTCGGTGAAAAACTCCGGCCACTTGTCGAGATCCCTGTCGTCCAGGCATCCGATGTAGTCCGCGTACAGATCGTCGAGCTCGCCGCGCAACTCGTGCGTGGTCATGCCGTGAAAGTCCTTTACCGCGTTCATTCAGAGCTCCATGACTTTGCGGTAGTAGTCGTAAAACGCGCGGATCGTGGCCTCGGTCACCATATGGTCCTCGTCGTGCCAGTCGCGCCCGCCCATCTCGAGCACGCCGTTGACATCGGGGTACCGCCGAATGCCGTCTTGGGAGAATTTCATGACTTCGCTGTCGTCGATCGATACGAAGCCGGCGGGCCCCATCAGATTGGCCTGGAGCAGGCGCCGGTGCGTCATGTCTTCGGAGTCGTCCGCGTACCCGAAAAAAGTCCACACCAATTCGAACTCCTGCGGCCCGCGGGTGACGAGCTGACGCATCGCCAACGTGTTCGACTGCTGTTGAATGATGAGATTGGGCCACAACGTGGCCATGACGACCGTGTTCGCATCCTTGAACTCCTTGACCGGCTGGAGCAGCGTCGGATCGTGCAGCTTGAAATCCTCCTTGAAGGATTTCATTTCTGCCATGGCCTCGCTCTTTTTCTGTTCACCTTTCTGCGAAATGAGCGCGGCATGGCGACCCGTCGCATCCATCTTCACCTGCGACGGCTGATCGGCGCGAAACAGCCCGAACGAAACAAGAAATACGTGCAGCAGACTGGCGTGATAGGGATCCTTGATGTTTTCGAACATCAGCTTCCAGTTTGCGGGAATGATCTGGCGCGAGGTTCCCAGAACCTTGATTTGCCGCCCGTCGAAAATGCGATCGAACAACGGAAGCATCGTGGGGCCGAGATAATCGTCGAACGGGGTCATCTCGGGGTCGAACGACGCGAAGATTACGCCGTTGCGTTCCGCCACCTTCAACTTGGTCAGCCCATGCTGCCTGGGATCGAAGTCCGCCGGCATGCCACCTTGCTTCTTGACTCCGCGGCGGAACGGCACGCCGATCAGATTGCCCTTGAGGTCGTACGTCCACTGGTGATAGGGGCACATGAACTCCGAGGCATTGCCATCGTGACTCTGGCAAAACTGCACACCTCGGTGAGCGCAGCGATTCTCGAAGACATTGAGCCCGCCGTCCTTGTCGCGGACCACGACGACCGGCTTGTCGCCAATCGTCGTCCGTTTGAAGTCGCCGGGATTGGGCGCCTCTGCGACCAGCCCCACGTAGGCCCAGCACGCACCGCCGAAAATTCGCTCCTGTTCGCGTTGGTAGATTTCTTGATCGGTATATATCCAGTACGGGATACGCGATATACCCTCCACGGGCCACCGATAATCGCGAAGTGCGGTTGCTGCGGTCATGATTCCAACCTCCAAGACGTCTTCATTTGCCGATCAGGCCGGCCCGGCTCAGTACCGCGTCCAGCCGCTTCTCCAGCTCCGGCGTGGCTGGCGCCATCGGCAGACGATGCTCGTTGCGCTCGAGAATGCCCAACCGCTTCATCATGTACTTCACGGCGATTGGATTGGTGTCGAAGAAGACTGAAAGATTGAGATCCAGCAACTCGAAGTGGAGCTTGCGGGCTGCCGTCATGTGGCCGGCAAGGGTCTCGTTGGCAAGCGCCGCAATGCGCCCCGGAACGAGATTGGCCACGGCGTTCATCGTGCCCATGGCGCCGATCGCCATCAGCGGGAAGGTGAGCTCCTCCAATCCCACGAACACGCGGAACTGCGGGCCGAAACGTTGCAGGATCTGCGTGGCGAAGCTCAGGTCATTCACTGCGTGCTTGATCCCGACGAAGTGCTCGTGCTTCTCGACGATTCGCTCCAGCGTCGGAAGTTCGACGGAGACCGCCGTCCGACCCGGAATGTGGTACATCATGAACGGCAACTGCGTACGCTTGCCAAGGTCGATGTAATACTCCACCAGACCGCGCTGCGGCGGCCGGATGTAGTACGGAGTGACGATGAGGAGCGCATCGGCGCCGGCCTTGTCGGCAAACTCGGTGAGCACGATCGTCTCGGCGTGTGACTGAGAGCCGGTGGCCGCGACGACCGGAATCCGTTTCGCCGCCGTCTGCACGGCAACCTTGACCAGCTGGTTGCGCTCCTCGGTGGTTAGCGTCGAAGGCTCAGCCGACGTGCCGTTGACCACCACGCCGTGGGTCCCTTCCTTGATTTGGAATTCGATAAGACGGGCGTACGCATCGTAATCGACCTTGCCGTCACGGAAGGGCGTCACCACCGGCGGATACGAACCCGCCAGGAACTTCTCGTTCAGTTTGATCATGCGGCGGCCTTGTCGCGGTTGGTGTCGAACCCGAGTTCGGATCCCAACAGCGCCGCGGGCTTTTTCATGTCTTCCTGCCAGAGGATCGATTCCATGAAGATGTTGAGCGGTTGGTCCTGCACGGTGAGTTCGTACACGGGCTCGTCATAGGAAGCGTGGTTGTGCACGGCCCAGCCGGGCGCCGACAGCATCAGATCGCCCGCCTTCCACTCGTAACGATTGCCGGCCACCACCGAGTACCCGCTGCCCTTGAAGTAATAGTTGATCGCCGCCGAGACGTGGCGATGCGGACGATCGACGATCTTCGGCGGCCGGATGGTCATCGTGGCAAAAAAATTCGGGGTGATGCCGTTGTGGCGGCCGGTGACCGGGTTGTACATCATGTATAGACGGCGACCGACGTAGTCCTTGCCCAGCGCTTCAAGCTTGTCGAGTTCGGCTTTGACCTGTGCCCAGGAAAAATGCAGCGGTCTCGATTCGACGACCGTGGGATTGATCAGCATTTCGTAGGGCATGAGCAGGCCGCCGTCGTTGCCGATGGGGATCAATCCGTACGGGCTCTTGCGGCGGGGATCGCCAGCGCCGGAGGCCTTGTCCGCTCCGGCCGATGCCATGGCCGGCGGATCGTCGTCGTGGACGTAGATTTCCATATGCTGCAGCAGCGGAATGTTGGAATAGGTCAACCGCACCTGCAGGTCCTTGCC
>DAIQRF010000159.1:0-5819 GCA_036786505.1 Casimicrobiaceae bacterium
CGTCGAACCAATCGCCAAAAACGTCCGCTCCGTCGGCAGCGCGGAAGTGCCTGACCTCATACGTCGCCATTGTAACTTAAAGGTTACAGGAAGGCAACCGGGCTTGCCGATCGGGTCTGAGCGACCCTGAACCCAAGTGTTGGCGGAGTGGACGGGACTCGAACCCGCGACCCCCGGCGTGACAGGCCGGTATTCTAACCAACTGAACTACCACTCCCGGATCTGCTGGTGGGTGCTGAGAGGCTCGAACTCCCGACATTCGCCTTGTAAGGGCGACGCTCTACCAACTGAGCTAAGCACCCGCGTCGGCGCCGTCGGCTCGTGCCTTCCGATACGAACTGCAGGAACTCGGCCGTCCTGTTCATTTTCCAACTCATTTGCCAAATGAGCGAGCCGGTACGCGGAAAAGCCGGTTAGTTTACCGAATCCTTGAGGGCTTTGCCAGCGCGGAACTTGGGCACCTTGGCGGCCTTGATCTTGATCGCAACGCCGGTGCGCGGATTGCGACCCTGTCGCGCCGTACGCTTGCCCACGTAGAAGGACCCAAAACCGACCAGCGTGACGATGTCGCCCTTCTTGAGCGAACTCTTGATCGAATTCACCGTCGCGTCGAGCGCTCGCCCCGCCGCAGCCTTTGAAATGTCCGCGTGCTTGGCAATAGCATCGATCAGTTCCGATTTGTTCACGAGTAGCCCCTTTGGACTGGATGGAGATTGTGGCAAGCGCGTAGGTGAGAAGCGCGGCAGATTCGATCCCCGGAGGTGCTTTATAGCAATCGCGAAAACCTCATGTCAAGCGCCTCATGCGCGGCCGCCGCCGCGATCGAAGCGAAAATTCGAACGCGCAAAAATAAACGCCGCGATATCGTCATCGCCGCAGGTCATAGGTCTTTCCAATGAGTCATGCGCACGAATTTCGCGACAGCCGCAGCGCGCCATGGGCGCCGCGGCCCGAGAACCCGGCAACGCGCAACGCCCGGTGGTCGGATTCGAGGTAAGAGGCCTAGTGTTTGATGACCACGACGGGCGCGTCGACCGGCGGCGCGGGAACGGCCGCAGTTTCCGCTGCGGCGTCCTCGATCGGCGCAGGCTGCCGCTCGAGGGCGTACTGAAGTACCTGCTCGATCCAGCGCACCGGATGTATTTCGAGGCGGTTCTTGATCTCGTCGCCGATCTCGACCAGGTCCTTGACGTTCTCTTCGGGGATCAGCACCTGCCTGATGCCGCCGCGTCCCGCCGCGAGCAGTTTCTCCTTGAGACCGCCGATCGGCAGCACTTCGCCGCGCAACGTGATTTCGCCCGTCATCGCGACATCGGCGCGCACCGGTATGCCGGTGAGTATCGACACAATCGCCGTGCAGATGGCGGTGCCGGCGCTCGGACCGTCCTTGGGGGTGGCGCCCTCGGGCAGGTGAATGTGCAGGTCGGTCTTCTGGTAGAAGTCCGCCGCGACACCGAGTTGCTTGGAACGATGGCGTACGACCGACAGCGCCGCCGCGATCGACTCGTTCATGACTTCGCCAAGCTTGCCCGTGGTGGTCGTCTTGCCCTTGCCCGGCAGCGCCACCGCTTCGATTGTCAGCAGATCGCCGCCGACTTCGGTCCAGGCGAGTCCGGTAACCTGTCCAACCTGGTTTTTCTTCTCCGCAATGCCGTAAGTGTAGCGGCGCACTCCGAGGTATTTGTCGAGATTCTTGGCGTTGACCTCGACCGGGCTCTTGGCGGCGCGGGTCTTGCCCCCGCTCGCCTTGAGCAGCAGCGCCTTGACGACCTTGCGGCAGATCTTGGACACGGCGCGTTCGATCGCCCGGACCCCCGCTTCGCGCGTGTAGTAGCGCGTGATGTCGCGCAGCGCCGAATCGGCGATATGCAGCTCGTTTGCCTTCAGCCCGTTGTTCTTCATCTGCTTCGGCACCAGATACTGCTTCGCGATGGCGATCTTCTCATCCTCGGTGTAGCCCGAGAGACGAATGACTTCCATCCGGTCGAGTAGCGCCGCCGGGATATTGAGCGTGTTGGCGGTGGCGACGAACATCACGTCCGAGAGATCGTATTCGACCTCGACGTAATGATCGACGAAGGTGTTGTTCTGTTCCGGATCGAGCACTTCCAGCAGCGCCGAGGACGGATCACCGCGAAAGTCCATGCCCATCTTGTCGACTTCGTCGAGCAGAAACAGCGGATTTCTGACCCCGACCTTGGTCATGTTCTGCAGGATCTTGCCGGGCATCGAGCCGATATACGTACGGCGGTGGCCACGGATCTCGGCCTCGTCGCGCACGCCGCCCAATGACATGCGCACGAACTTGCGGTTGGTCGCCCGCGCGATCGACTGTCCGAGCGAGGTCTTGCCGACCCCCGGCGCGCCGACCAGGCACAGGATCGGCGCTTTGAGCTTGTCGACGCGCTGCTGCACCGCGAGATACTCGACGATGCGCTCCTTGACCTTCTCCAGCCCGTAATGGTCCGCGTCGAGGACCTTGACCGCGTTCGACAGATCCTTGTTGATCTTGCTCTTCTTCTTCCACGGCAGGCCTAGCAGCGTGTCGATGAAGTTCCGCACCACCGTCGCTTCGGCGGACATGGGCGACATCATCTTCAGCTTCTTGAGCTCGGTCATGGCCTTGGCCTCCGCCTCCTTCGACATCTTGGCGGCTTTGACCTTCTTCTCCATTTCGTCGAGGTCGGCGTTGTCGTCGCCCTCGCCGAGCTCCTTCTGAATCGCCTTGACCTGCTCGTTCAGGTAATACTCGCGCTGGCTCTTTTCCATCTGCCGCTTGACCCTGCCCCGAATGCGCTTCTCCACCTGAAGGATGTCGACCTCGCCTTCGAGCAGTCCGAGCAGGTGCTCGAGGCGCTTGCCGACGTCCTGCATCTCGAGGATCTCCTGCTTCTGCTCGAGCTTCAGCGGCAGATGCGCGGCGATCGCATCGGCAAGGCGGCCGCCGTCGTCGATGCCCGACATCGAGGTCAGAATCTCCGGCGGAATCTTCTTGTTCAACTTGACGTATTGATCGAACTGGCCGAGCAGCGCGCGACGCATCGCTTCGATCTCGTGCGCGCCGCTTTCGAATGCGGCGAGCAGCGTCGCGTCGGCGGAAAGGTAGTCGCCGGCATCATCGATGCTCACGATTCGCGCCCGCTGGGTGCCTTCGACCAGCACCTTTACGGTGCCGTCGGGGAGCTTCAGCATTTGCAGCACGGTCGCGACGCTGCCGATGTCGTAGAGGTCTGCTGCCGACGGCTCATCTTTGGCGGCGGACTTCTGCGCGACGAGCAGAATGTGCTTTCCCGTTTCCATGGCCACGTCGAGCGCCTTGATCGATTTCGGACGGCCGACGAACAGTGGAATCACCATATGTGGAAACACCACGACGTCGCGCAACGGCAACAGCGGGAACGGCGTCAGCGCGGAGGAAAGAGTAGGTAGATCGTTGCCCATGGCGGTTCGGTGTCCCTCAAAGTCCCTCATTGTCCACTAAAGGATGGACGCGGTAAGGTGAAGAAGGTGGGGTCAACCGCCGGCCTCTTCAAGCCGTCGGCCACGCGGCATCCGCGCGGCATACAACCCTGCTTCCGTATGTCCCGGCGCGCCAATGCCGCGCCGACGCGTGACAGATTACGAATGAGCCGCCGCGACCTTGGGCGGCTCGGCGAACATCAGCAGTGGCTTGCCGTCGTTGGCAATCGTCGCTTCGTCGACGACGACACGCGAAAGATTGGTTTGCGACGGCAGATCGTACATGACGTCGAGCAATACCTGTTCCAGTATCGAGCGCAAGCCGCGCGCTCCGGTCTTGCGTGCGAGCGCCTTGCTGGCGATGGCGCGCAGCGCCGGTTCCCGGACCTCGAGCTCGACGCCTTCCATGCGAAACATCTTGTGATACTGCTTGATCAGCGCATTCTTGGGTTCGACCAGAATCTGAATCAGCGCCGCGTCGTCGAGCTCTTCCAGCGTCGCGACGACCGGCAGGCGGCCGACGAACTCGGGAATCAGGCCGAACTTGATCAGATCCTCGGGCTCCGTCTCGCGTAACAGCAGGCTCAAGTCCTTGCGGTCGTCGGGACTCAACACCTCGGCGCCGAAGCCGATCCCCGTTTTCGCGGTGCGATGGCGGATGATCTTCTCCAAGCCATCAAACGCCCCGCCGCAGACAAAAAGAATGTTGGTGGTGTCGACCTGGACGAACTCCTGGTTCGGGTGCTTGCGTCCGCCTTGCGGCGGCACCGACGCGATCGTGCCCTCGATCAGCTTGAGCAACGCCTGCTGAACGCCTTCGCCGGATACGTCACGGGTGATCGAGGGGTTGTCGCTCTTGCGCGAAATCTTGTCTATTTCGTCGATGTAGACAATGCCGCGCTGCGCCTTGTCGATGTCGTAATCGCACTTCTGCAGCAGCTTCTGGATGATGTTTTCGACGTCCTCGCCGACGTAGCCGGCCTCGGTCAAGGTGGTGGCATCGGCAATCACGAAGGGAACGTCGAGCAGGCGCGCAAGCGTCTGGGCCAGCAGCGTCTTACCGGAGCCCGTGGGCCCGATCAGCAGAATGTTGCTTTTGGACAGCTCGACATCGTCCTCTTTGACGCTGGTCTCGAGCCGTTTGTAATGATTGTAGACTGCAACAGACAGTATCTTTTTGGCCAAATCCTGACCAATCACGTATTGGTCCAGAATCTGACGGATTTCGTGCGGCGTCGGAAGCTTGTTCTTGTCGGAGCGGGTGGCGTCGGCGGTGGCGCCTTCTTCCCGGATGATGTCGTTACAAAGCTCGATGCACTCATCGCAAATAAACACCGATGGCCCGGCAATGAGCTTCCTCACCTCGTGCTGGCTTTTGCCGCAGAAGGAACAGTAAAGAAGCTTGTCGCCGGTTGTTTTCTCGGCCATTCACCTGCCTCGGGGCTCGGGTTAGCTCACACGATCTCGTCTTAGCTCTATCCTACTTTACCCGGCTTGGGCCCGGCTCTGCAAGACTTTGTCCACGATTCCGTACGAAACCGCCTGTTCCGATGTCAGAAATCGGTCACGGTCGTGGTCGAGCTCGACTTGCTCGAACGTGCGGCCGGTCATCTTGACCATCAACTCGATGAAACGGCGCTTGATGTCGATGGCGTACTGCGCATGGCGCTCGATGTCGGAAACCTGCCCCTGAAAGCCTCCGGACGGCTGGTGAATCATCACTGTCGAATTGGGCAACGCAAAACGCTTGCCCTTGGAACCCGCCGCCAGCAGAAACGCACCCATGCTCGCCGCCATGCCTACGCACAGCGTCGACACGTCGCATTTGATGAATTCCATGGTGTCGTAGATGGCCATCCCGGCGGGCACTGAGCCGCCCGGGGAATTGATGTAAAAGTTGATGTCCTTGTCCGGATTCTCGGATTCCAGGAACAACATCTGCGCAATAACGAGGTTGGCCGTGTTGTCGTCGACGGGCCCGACCAGGAAAATCACCCGCTCCTTGAGCAGGCGCGAATAGATGTCGTACGCGCGCTCGCCTCGCCCGCTTTGCTCGATAACCATCGGGATCAAGCCCAGACCCCTCGGTTCGTTGATTGTGCCTGTGCTCATGATTCAGCCTTATCACGCGTCGTCTGTGTCGCTTCGTTCGCGCCGGCTGACGCAGGCGCCGGCTCCATCAATGCGGAAAAAGTTGTCGCTTGATCTTCGACCTGCGCGCGACCGAGCGCCCAGTCGACGACGTTGTGTTCGACCGCGGCGATCTCGAAATCGTTCAGGCGCTCCGGCTTTTCGTAGTGCCAGCGGATCACCGCGTCGGGTTGCTCATAGCTCTGCGCGGCTTCGGCGACCAGTACACC
>DAIQRF010000160.1:0-5784 GCA_036786505.1 Casimicrobiaceae bacterium
CGCTCGGCCTTGCTCGCCTGAGCCATCGCCACCGGCAGATCCGCCGCCAGCGAGAGCGCGAGCTCGTGCAACCGGCGCGGCTCGCCTTGCACCAATTCGATCTCGACCTCGGTCAGCGGCATGCGCTTGCGTCCGGCGCGGATTTCGCCGGCGTCGAGGCAAAGCGTCGCCCGCGTGCCATCGGCGAATGCCAGCGGCTGCGCGGTACGGTCGACCTCGGTAACAAACACCGGGCGCAGCCGCCCGGCGGTCGCTTCGAACACGCTGCGCCAGGGTGTCGTCAATAGCTTGCCGGCGTCGATGCGCGAGGTGCGCATCGCCCATTCGTACTCGGGCCGCCGATGCAGCGCGCCGACCCGGTCTCCGGCGCCTTTGACCGTCTGCAGCCAGCGGTGTCCGCTCCTGCGAACGCGCAGCGCGACTCCGGCCTTGCGCAACTCTTCGGCGCGGGTGTCGTAGTAGGTGCTGACGTCTTTCGTGGTGCGAGCCCGGCCGCGGAGCACCGCGGCGAGGGCGGGATGCTCACGCACCCTCGCCAGCGACTCAGGGTCGATCGTCAGCTTGAGTTCGACTTCCGCAGCCATGATTCCGTCGGCGCTTCCGGGCTGTGAGCGTCGGTTCCCTTACTGCGGTACCCGGTGCCGGGCCGCAAGAGCAACACGTTGCAGGTAGGTCTGCCGCGCCAGCGCGACGTCTTCCAGAAAATGGGGCAGCTCGGCAAGGAGCAACGCCTGAGGTCCGTCGACCAATGCCTTGGCGGGGTCGGGATGAAAGTCGACCAGCACCATGTTGGCGCCGGCAACGACTCCCTGCGCCGCGACGTGAAACAAATCGAGGATGCCGTCGGGCGCTGCCAACCGGCTTCCTACCGAGTGCGAAGGATCGATCCCCACCGGCATCCGGGTCAGCCTCTTGACCGCGGGCACGTGCGAGAAGTCGACGAAATTTCGATGCGGGTCGCCCATGTTGGTCTTCATTCCGCGCAGACAGAAGATCACCTTGCGGTTGCCCTCCGACGCGAGGTACTCCGCCGCGTTCAACGACTCGTCCAGCGTGATGCCGAACCCTCGCTTGATCAGCACCGGAAACTCCTGCTGCTTGCCGACGAGCTTCAGCAACTCGAAATTCTGCGTGTTGCGGGTGCCGATCTGCAACATGACGCCGGTAGGATTGCCCGTCGCCTGCAGGGCGGCACGAATCTCGTCGACGTGCGACTCGTGCGTCACCTCCATCGAGATGACTTTGATGCCGTACTTGCCAGCGAGTTCGAACACGTAGGGCAGGCACTTGGCGCCGAATCCCTGGAAGGCGTACGGGTTGGTGCGCGGCTTGTACGCGCCCATGCGCGTGCAAACCTGGCCATGGTCGCGCAGCGCCTTCATCATCGCGTCGACCGACTCCGGCGAATCGACCGCGCAGAGGCCGGCGAAAACGTTGAGGCTGTCCTGCCCGAACTTGACGCCGTTGTACTCGAAAGATGACGGTCGGTCGTCGCCTTGCTTGTGCCGGCCGAGGACGCGGTAGGCCTCCGAAACGCGCACCGCTTTTTCGACGCACGGCAAGACCTGCATCTGCTCCAACGTCAGGGCGCCGGTGTTGCCGATGAGATAAATCTCGGTGAGCGTGACCTCGGCGCCAACCTCGCGGTGAACCCGGTACTGAATCCCGGGAAGGCGGTCTAGCTGGCCGGTCAAGACCTGGTATTCGGTGCTTTCCGGGCGGCTGTTCGGTTCGAGTATGAGGATCATGGCGGAGGACTGGAAATGACGTTTTTCGTGAAAATTCAAAAATTTGGGTGATTTTAACGCGAAACTGCCTCAACGCGTGTTGCGGTGCATGATAAAAATATACGACAAGCGGTCACGGTTGATCGCCGAAATCGTTGCTTCTGACAATGGGCCTGTCGTAGACTGGCCCTGAAAACTATCCTTCGACAACCCGCAAAAACCACTCCCACGAGACGCCCATGAAAAAGATTCTGACCGTCGGCCTGGTTGCGATGCTTGCCTGCGGCCCGGCCTTCGCGGCGGACACCAAAGTGACGCCGCAGCAGGAGAAAATGAAGAGCTGCAACGCCAAGGCGAGCGACATGAAAGGCGACGAGCGCAAGGCCTTCATGAAGACCTGCCTCTCGGCCAAGGAGGCCAAGCCGGCCAAGCCGGAAAGCAAGATGGCGATGTGCAACAAGAAAACCGCCGGCATGAAAGCCGACGAGCGCGCCAAGGCGCAAAGCGAGTGCATGAAGGGCTGACCGCCCGCGAGTTGCCGATACGGCTGGGTGACCTCCTGTCCACCCGGCCGCACTGACGAGGCGGCGCCGGAGCAATCCGGTCGCCGCCTCGTTTTATCTGCCGTCGTTGCATCCCCCGTTGACACTTGCAGGCCGGTTTCGCGCCGCGTTCGAGCGCCGCCTTCGCCTTCTGCATCATCCATCGGTCTGAACGACGTACAGTTTCCTGCGGCGTTAATGACGGTGTGGTCGCGGACAATCCTGTCCGGCCGCACAGAAGCTCATTTCACGCAACTTTAATCGAGGAGATGGCAATGAAAGTTCTGACACTGCTGGTGCTGGCAAGCGTGCTGGGTATGTCGAGCGCGGTCGCGCGCGCGGATACACCCGTGGCCAACAAGGCTCCGACCGTCAAGGCACAGGCGGCGACCACCGGCACCGCCCCGGTCAAAATCTCGCAGCAGGACAAGATGCGGCTCTGCGCGAAGCAGGCGACAGGCAAGAAGGGCGCCGAGCGCAAGGCCTTCATGAAGACCTGCCTGTCGGGCAAGAAGACATAAGCGCAGGCGTACGAGCGCAAGCAAGCGGCGGATACTGTTGTTCGCCGACTTGCTTGCACGTTTCGCACGGTCCGAGCGTATGCGGAGCCGAATTCATTCCGCCACCTCGGCGCAACCACCGGGCGGCATGAGCGTCGGGCCGTCTATGCGTTCTTGCGCACGAGCAAGCCTTTCAGATAGTCGCCCTGTGGAAAATTCAACGCCACGGGATGATCCGCCGAAGCTGCGAAACGCTCGACGACCACCGCGTTCGCTCGAGCGTCCAGCGCGGCGCCGGCGACGATTTTCTGAAACAGGTCCGCCGAGATTCCGCCCGAGCACGAGAACGTGGCCAGCAAGCCCCCCGGTCGAAGCAATTTGAGCGCGAGCAAATTGATGTCTTTGTACGCCCGCGCTGCCTTCTCCGCGTGTTGTGCCGTCGGGGCGAACTTGGGCGGGTCGAGCACGATCAAATCGAACGCCCGCGCGGCATCGCGAAGTTTGCGCAGCTCGACGAAGACGTCGGCGTCGCGCCATTCTGTACGCGCCGAATCGAATCCGTTGGCGGCGACGTTCTCGCGGGCGAGAGCCAGCGCTTCGGCCGAGCTGTCAATCGACAGCACCGACTTTGCGCCTCCGGCCAGCGCGGCGACGCTGAAGCCGCCGGAGTAGCAAAAACAATTCAGCACCTCGCGACCGGACGCCAGCGCGCGCACGCGCTTTCGGTTGTTGCGCTGATCCAGGTAGAAACCGGTCTTCTGGCCATGCGCGACGTCGACCACGAAGGAGAGACCGTCCTCGATAATGTTGACCCTCGGCGGCGTCGTCCCTCTCACCGGTCCCTCGCGCGGCGCCAGGCCTTCGAGTGCGCGCACGTCGACGTTCGAGCGTTCGTAGATCGCGGCGCACCCTGTCACCTCGGCCAGCGCATCAATGAGCGTGTCGCGCCATCGCTCGGCGCCCGCGGCGAGTATCTGCACCACCACGACATCCTGGTAGCGGTCGGCGACGAAACCCGGCAGGCCATCCGACTCGCCATGTATCAGCCGGCATGCGTTGTGCGTGCTGTCGAGCAATGTATCGCGGGCGCGGACGGCGGTGCCGACGCGCGCCCGAAAAAAAGCGGCATCGATGTTTTCGCGGGGATCGAAGCTCCATACGCGCGCGCGAATTTTCGATTCGGGGCTCCACGCGGCGCTGGCCAGGGGCGATCCGTCGGACGCGTGCAGAAGCACCGTGTCACCTCCAGCCGGCGCTCCGTCGACGGTGGCGATCGACCCGGAAAAAACCCATGGATGCCACTGCGTGAGCGACTTCTCGCGCCCGGGTTGCAAGGTCACACGCGCGAGCGGCATTAGCTGTCGTCCGCGTATAGGAAAATTAATGTTCCAACGGGTAATGGCATGAATGGTGCCTCAGTTTTCCTGTTTCACGAGGAGGCTTTGACATGTTTTCCAAATTCGGTGTGCCCGGTAGCAAGAAAACAACATTCTCATCGTCATCGAGGCGGCTCCGTTCTTGGTGCTCCTCTCGGGTTTTGAGCATCGCCGCGGTCGCGGCCGCGGCAGCGCTCCAGCCCGCAAGCGCCCGCGCATTCGTGTTCGTTCCTTCCCCGGAAGTTACCACCGAAGTGCAAGCGCGGACTTTAGGAATCTCGGTCTTCGACGAGCGGACTTGTTGTGCATTTGGGACCTTCGGCTACCGAGCGACCCTTCGGAGTGATTCCGTCATCGTACATGCGGATCCCTTCCCGGCGCTGACGGTTCGATCTACCGGGGGAAGTTTTGCCAGCAATCGCGCGATCACCGAGATTGCGTATTTCTTCACATTGGAGAACCCCCCCAGATCAATCTCGTCCCGATGGGGGGTCACCTTCTCGATCGAAGCTCATCGACGTGCCCTCGCACTAGCGTTATGCCGCGCGGACGATCCTGACTTCGGACCTATGGGCTGGAGCACACGGGGCATGTCGGGCGCAAACACGCGGCGCCAGGCTTCGAGCGCGTTCGCCTGCGCAAGCGTGCCTCCCCAGTGCAACCACCGCCGGAACTTAGAGTCGGCAAAAGAAACAGGTTATAATATTCTGCAATCAACTTGATTGAAAGCGATTCACATATGGATACTCGTGTGGTTACTGCTCACCTTCCGGCCGATCTCGCCAAGAAATTAGACGGCCTCGCGCAGCGCCTGGATCGCCCCAAGGGATGGATCGTGAAGGAAGCCGTCGCATCCTTCATATCGCTGGAAGAAAAGCGATTTCGGCTTACCCTCGAAGCCCTGAAAGACGTAGATGCAAACCACACCGTCGACCATGGCGAAATCGAAGCGTGGGCCGAAGGACTCTCCAAGCCCAAACGTCGTGCCCGACGCTGATTATGGCTCTCAAGTGGACGAGCAAGGCGTACTCCGAGCTTGTTCGCCTTCATGAGTTCCTGAACCCCGTCGATTCACGGGCTGCGCTTCGAGTCGTGCGCCAACTGGTCGCCGGCGCAAAGCGAATTCCCACTCACCCGCGACTCGGTGTTCGGATGCCCGAGTTCGATCCCCGCGAGGTACGGAAGGTTCTTATCGGTGACTACGAGACTCGCTATGAGGTGACCGACATCGATGTCTTCGTCCTCAGAATCTTTCACACTCGGGAAGATCGGTGACGTAGGCGTATAGGAAATTTAACCCCCCTTTTTCGCTGCCAAGAACTCTATCCCCTCACCAGCGGGTAGTCAGTAGTCAAACTACGCACCCGTCTTTGGTGAAAATTCCCCTCTCTCGATGACTATTTGAGCCCTACATCGGCCCGAATCGCCTCACTTCGACGCACTTTGATCGCTTCGCGCGAGCGCGGGCCGAGCGGGATCGTCAGGCCCATTGCAGAACCGTTGTAACCTTGAGGATCAGGCCGCCTGGAACAGCGCCAGCGGCCGCGCCGGTGAGCGCGGCGGCGCGCGCGCAGGCAAACCCAGATGGGTGAGTATCCTTACAATCACGGCGGGCTCCTCGATGGCGGCGATGATCTTC
>DAIQRF010000161.1:0-5763 GCA_036786505.1 Casimicrobiaceae bacterium
CTGCAGCTCGTTGCGTGCCACTGATGCATCAGGCGGATTCGAGACGGCGGGGTTGGGGCGCGCAGCCGATGATGCCGTTACGGACACGAATCACGTATTCGTTGCCGGGCTTGCCGAGCACGTACCGGCAGCCCTCGTGAGTATAGATGGGCAGCACCCGGCCATCGGTGCGATCGATGACGTCGACGCTGACCGGTCCAGTCGGCCAGTGTGCTTGCGCGGCGCCGGCAACGGCCATGGCGCTCATCGCCGCGACGATCGCCGCGCCATATCTCCACTTTGTTCGCATGGTCTGCCCCTTTGATCGCGACAGGAGCGTCGCTCACAGGCCTTAAACGGACGGGAGGCGTGACCGGGGTTACGCAAGGGAAGTAAGGGGCGCATGCGATAATTGCCCCATGCAGGACGTCAATCATCTGCCGGGCGAAATTGCCTGGCTTGCCTTCGCGCGTGCGCTTGTTTTCGGCGCCAAGCTGGTGAGCTTCGGTATCGCCGGCGTGCTGGGGATGATACTGGGATCGGCCGCCATGGCGCCGGCGACACGAACCTTCCGCTGGGAAGGCTTTGCGTCAGTCGAAGATCTCGTCAACCATATCGTCGGCGGAGTGTTAATGGGTTTCGGAGGCGTCACCGCGCTGGGCTGCACGATCGGCCAGGGACTGACCGGCATGTCGACGCTGGCGATAGAATCGGTCATTGCCTCGCTATCGATTGTGGCGGCCTGCGTGGCGGCATTGAAATCCAGTATTGGCGCATCGGGTAGAATGCAGCGCAATGATTGTTTATGATCTGATCTGCACGCATCAACACCGGTTCGAGGGCTGGTTCGCCTCGGCCGACGATTTTGCGCGGCAGAGCGAACGCACGCTGGTGCGCTGCCCGATTTGCGACGACGCGGCGATCGAGCGCCGCCCTTCGGTGAACGTGCAGGTGGGCCGCGCGACGGTGCCTGCCGCCGAGCGGGAAGAGGCGCCGGCGGTCCAGCTACAGGCGGAAGGCGAAGCGCTCACGGCGCTGCGGCAGCTCATCGCACACAGCGATAACGTCGGCGCGGGATTTGCCGAGGAAGCGCGCAAGATTCACTACGAGGAAGTGCCGAAGCGCTCGATACGAGGTCAGGCGACGCGCGAGGAAGCCGCAGAATTGCGCGACGAAGGCATCGACTTCATGTCGCTGCCGAACGTGCTTACGCGCGAGCTCAACTAACGGGTTCTTTTGCGCGGCAGGGGCTGATTAGCTATAATCCGCGCCCCCAGGGGGCCGTTAGCTCAGTTGGTAGAGCAGCGGACTTTTAATCCGTTGGTCACTGGTTCAAGTCCAGTACGGCCTACCAGTGGACGATGGACGCCGCACCAGGCGCAAGCGCCTCTGCCGGCGGACACGGCCGGGTTTGCTTCGGAACCCATTGCCTCCCTGCTCCTCTAAGCTTCGCTCATGTCCCCCATCGCAGAAAGCATTCGCCGCCGGTTTTGCCGCTTAAGTTGCCACCTGAGTTGCCACCTGGGCCTAGCGCTGGTGCTCCTCGCCGGGGGTGCCGTCACGGACGCTGCCGCGGCCGGCCGGATTTGCACCAGCGCCGACACGTTCATGTTTGGTAACCGCGCGGTCGGCAGCAGCACCACGGCCAACGCGACGGTGACCAACTGCGGCAATGCGTCCTGGTCGTTTACCGACGTCAGCGTGCATCCGGCGACGGGTCCGGCATTTCAGGTGAACACTACCTGTACGACCGGATTGACGCTCGGGCCCGGCGCGACGTGCGCGGTCAGCATCCGCTTCGCACCGACGACACCCGGACAAACGTCAGGAGGCTTGTGGCTGCACAACACCACTACCACGCCCGATCAGCTGATCACGTTCTACGGCCGCGGCGTCGATGGACAAAACGGCAGCGCGTCGCTGGCATTCGTTCCGGCGAGCGCCGTTTTCGCGGCTCAGGCTGTTGGAACCCAATCGATGCCGCTTACCGTCGAGTTGCACAACCAGGGGCCCGAAGCGTTGACGCTGAGCGCAATTGTTCTCAACGGACCCGAGGTATACGACTTTCTCGGCTTCAACAACAGATGCCAGGTCGGCTCCACGATCGCGGCCGGGGATTCGTGCCACATGGCGCTTTATTTCCGGCCGCAGGCCGCGGGAACCCGTCGCGCGAATCTGGTCATCGATTCTCCGCAGCTCACGTCGCTGGCGATCATGCAGATTTCCGGCGCTGCGACCACGACCACTACGCCGACGGTCGACGTGATCGAGTTCTACAACGCGGCCATGGATCACTATTTCATGAGTTCGCTGGCGCCTGACATCGACGCTCTGGATTCCGGGCATTTTCCGGGCTGGGTGCGCACCGGCCGCTCGTTCAAGGCCTATCCGCAGCCGGCGACGGGCGCGAGCCCGGTTTGCCGCTTCTACCTGCCGGCGCCGCAGGATTCGCATTTCTATTCCGCCTCGACGGCAGAGTGCTCCGCGGTGGGTGCAAAGTATCCGACGTTCGTGCTGGAGGCGCCGGATGTGTTCTACATCTCGCTGCCGGACACGGCGACCGGCGCCTGTCCGTCGGGAACGGTCCCGGTCTTTCGCCTCTATAACAATCGAGCCGACACCAATCACCGCTATACGACCGATCCGCAAATCAAGGCGCAGATGTTTGGCCAGGGTTACATCGCCGAAGGTTACGGAGCGAGCGCAACGATAATGTGCGCACCGCAATAAGACGAACTCATGCGCACGGGCTCACATCCTCGATAAAGTCGACGCTGTTCGCGAGCATTTGTCTGATTGGTCATGGACTGGTCAAGATTTTTCTGATCTATGCGCTGCGGCGCGAGAAGCTCCCAGGCGCGTTGCGATTCATTGCGCTGTCCGTCGTCTATCAGCTTTACCGGTTCGCCCGTACCCTCTCGATTGCGCTCCTGATCTTCGCGTTGCTCGATGTTTGTGTCGCCTGGTTCATCTGGCGCGAGTACCTGGCGCGCAAAGCCGGTCTGCAACCCGCGAGGTGAAGTTGCCCGCATTCGCTGCCGCCGCGTATAATTCGCGCCTTCGCCGAGAGTGCCTGCGGGGGATGCGCCAGTCCTGAAGTGCGTAGTTGCGGGTCGTTAGCTCAGCTGGTAGAGCAGCGGACTCTTAATCCGTTGGTCGTAGGTTCGATCCCTACACGGCCCACCAGTTCTCAGCGATTCACCGCGATAGCGGTTACTAACATCAGCACCTCGGGGTTACGCCGGGGTTACGGCCGATCGCGTCTATGTTGCTGGGCGCGTCAAACTTCCACTTCGTCCCACATCGATGCGCCCCGCTTGCCTACGCCTAAATCAGCGACAAGCCTATTTCGGATCAAACCGTCTCGGGCCAAAATCGCCACCATACCGAAATCTTTAAATCGATACTTATGGTCGAAACTTGCCCCTGCTGTGGTTCGCCTGTAATACGCATTAGCCGGAGGCGAATCGATCGTTTGATCTCGCTGATCTACCCAGTGCGTCGCTATCAGTGCATGCTGTTTGAGTGTCAGTGGAAAGGCAATCTTCGTCGGAACCCACGGCGACCTTTTCTCCAGCACGTGTAGTTTCTAACCTCGTTCTGAGCCGAAAATCGACGTACAAAGTGCTGAGAATTAGGTCGCAGCGACGGTGCCCGCGCCTCTGAGAACGCAGTCCAGACGCGGCTCCCCGGGGGTAGCGCTTGGGTCGCCACACGTGCGGGAAGGCCCCTCTTTATCAAAGGGGTGTTGCGCCCGTGAACGGGGGCTACCAACCTAAGAGAAGCGGCATGGATCCTGCAGGCGCAAGGTGGGCTTATGGAAGTGCAGTTCACCGCTGGCGCCCGGGGCGATCGTCTACGAGCAAAACCCGTCTGGCACGTCGCCACCTATGTCGCAGCGGGCTTGTTTGCACCGCCCTCGCGCTCAGCATTGCGGTCCGAGCCGACGATTCACCGACAGTCACGCCGTATCGACCAAGCGTGTCCACGCCGGCCGCTCTCTCCGCTCCGGGCTGGCTGGAGATCGAGGCCGGCGTACAGAACAGCCGTGGCGATGATCCCGCGCGACGCGCAAGCCTGCCCTACACGCTCAAGCTTGCCTTTACGCCCGACTGGGGTATCCGGATCGGCGGCGATGCCGTTGTCCACCAGGTTGGCGCGGACGGTTCTGCCCTGCGCGGCGGCGGTGATACTACCGCGGTACTGAAGCGGCGGTTCGCGGTTAGTGAAACTTCTGCATTCGGCCTGGAACTCGGCGCAAAGCTGCCGACTGCGCGGGTTGGATTGGGCAGCGGCCACTCCGATGTCAGTGTCAACGGCATCTACAGCAGCGACTTCGCCGAAAACTGGCACACCGACGTCAACCTCGTAGCCACGCACATTGGAGGCGTGGACGCCGGAGTGGGCCACTGGCAGAAGAGCTGGGCGGCCGCGTTGTCGCGCAACCTGACCGAGCAATGGGGTGTTGTCGGCGAGTTCTCGGGAATCCAGCAAACCGGCAACGCCAGAACGGCACAGGCACTCGTCGCAGTGAGCTACGCATTCTCGCGCGCAGTAACACTCGACATCGGCGTGAGTAGAGGACTCAGCACGGCCTCGGGCGGGTGGTCGGTGTTTTCGGGTGTCACGTTCCTGGCGGCGCATCTATTCTGAAGAGCTGCTCTGAACACGCGCGCATCGGTTTGCAATCACGACGCGTTTCGATGCCCGTGTCGAGCGTCGGGCGCTGTCAAAATGACCGTCACATGAGACGGAATTGAATTTCGTCTTGGCACGCCAATTTGTCCGGTCCGAGATCTGAACTCGCGGCCGGTTGCGGATCTTAATGCCATCGACCGGCCGAATGCGGCCACAAGCTTGCATCAACGGATCTTGCTTTCGCCGTGACACCCAAGTGTTCTAACCAAGATTTCATGCGATAGCCAGTGTCAGTTGGTAGCTCCTAGCGATCGGCTGAGATCGGCCAACTGCGGCCGCTGCGCGTGGCCCTCCAAGGCGGGCGCTCGTACTCACCAAACCGGAGACTCGGGCACCAACGCCGTTGACAGACGCGTATCATTCATCGGCGCGGTTCTGGCGACTGCCATTTCAAAACCCAACAGGGAGGAAGTGAATGATTCGTTCCAAGAATGTGTCGTGGCTTGCTGCCGGAATCGTCGCGTTGGTGGGCTCGATGGTAGGTTTTGCGCACGCAGCCTCACCGGCGACTGCGGATGAGGCCGCCATCCGCGCACAAACCACAAGCTGGGAGAAAGCGTACAACGGCCGCGACGCGAAAGCGGTGGCCGCGCAGTATGCCGAAGACGCACTGCTACTTCCGCCGGGTGCGTCTGGCGTGAGTGGTCGGGCGGCGATTCTGGAATTTTTCACCAAGGACATTGCTGGCTCGAAAGCTGCCGGGGCGGTCTTTGTCATTACTCCCAAAACCGATGTCGGTGTCTCGGGCAACATGGGTTGGGAATCAGGTACGTATAAGGTGACCGTGAAGGGCGCCGTTGTCGAGACCGGCAAGTTTCTCTCGGTCTCTCGCAAGAAGGATGGAAAGTGGTTCTACATCCGCGATACTTGGAATGCGGATGCGCCGCCTACGCCTCCCGCTCCTCCCGCGCGGCCGCAAGTGCCAGCGGCACCGCCAGCAGCGAAGAAATAGGCTGCGATTTTAGGCGGACCAGCGGGCCGCGCGTCACGTCGAGCGTGGGTTCGGCCGGAAACTGAGGCCGTATTGTCCAACGCGCATGTCGTTTGATAACAAGGCCCGAAGCGCAACGAGACAGAAAGAGTTCA